>JBGTKH010000270.1:0-12774 GCA_041744735.1 Pirellulaceae bacterium
GTTTAACCGCAAGCCGTAGGCGTGCGTTTTTTGCATTACGCAACATCCACCATCGCGCACGCCTGCGGCTTGCGGTTAAACGACGGCATGACGAACAGGTGCAATTCCAAAACTCGTAAGCGAGGGAATCCGCGTTTTTTACCGCTCCCTCGCTGACGCTTCGGGTTTGTGTCGCGAGTTGAAGATCAGTTTTTCGATAAGCCTAAGTGCGTTGTTTTCCCGCAATGCCGATGTTATCTTTGCGTCCGGCTCATCGGCGGGCGGTTCTTGTGCCGGCGGCGCGGTCGACGGTGTTTCGGACTGCGCGGGAACCTGCTCCGCCGCACCGTTCGTAACGAGTCGATACTTCAGCAGCGGCGGGGAACCAAACGGTCCCGCGCCGGTCAACTCGGCTTCGTCCGGCACGCGCGAACCCATGCGCAAGATCGCCATCGGCCGCCCCAACTCATCGGCGACTTTTAGCGGGTCTTGCGTGGGTGGAATTTCAAAGTACTGCTGCTCGACAGGATCTTCGGGCAGCGGCATCGCCGTGGCCGGACTCTCCAAATAGATGACTCGCGTGACCAACTGCCCGTTCAACGCCATCTCCAACTCTTGCAAGGTGAGTTGAACGGGAATCGGATATCGCGGCGCCTGACCCGGCGGCGGGTAGAGCCGATTGATGACTTCGATCGTCGGATAAACTTCCTGCCCAGCGTTACGCGGAATCTGCGTTACACGCATCCGGTACACTTGTCCGATCAGCATGCCGGCTTTGACTCGCTCGGCACCAGCCGGCTCATACGCTCCGTTGATCATCAACGAAATCGAACTGCCGGGCGGCCCGTACACTTCGACCGGCTGAAAGTAGCCCGGCAAAGGACCGCCGCGCACCAATTGCCCCTGTCCAATCGCTCCCGGAGGCAGTTCGGTCGAGTATTGATAATGTACGTCCGCGCGTTGTCCGTGCGCCACAGCCGCGGCGCAGACGGACAGCAACAACATCGTCATCACTCGCAATCTGAAGGCCTTTCTCATGACATACTTCATTCGTCATTCGGACTTAGTCATTCTTTCGTCATTGGTCATTCGTCATTTGCCCTTCGTCCGCTACCGGCAATTCGGGCACGCGCCGCCGTTCGGGCCGTGAGCCGATTGCGGGTGCGGGCGTTGGAACATGTCACCCAGCGGCTGATGATAGCCGGGTGCCGGGTGAATCGTCTGTTCTTGGATGAACACGTGGCTGGGCGGCTTCGGATAGCTGAAGCCCGGCCTCTGCTGCACGTGAATCTTCACTTGTTCGGTCGGCCGCGGCAGGTGGAACTGCGTGTGGTTCTTCATGGTGTGCCGCTGCAATCCGGCCGGGCTGCCGAACGGAATGTGCGGCGGGCCAGGCAAACCGATTGGCGTGCCGCTCATCGGCATCCCGTAGTGCGGCGACGTTACACCGGCCACGTAGTTCGGCACCACATTGCCGCCGCCGGTGATCGGCAGCGGCGCCATCGCGACGGGTCCGCCGGGGCCATTGAAGTATCCAGCGGTGATGACTTCGGCGCTGCCGTTGAACTCGGGCACCTCGATGTCCTTGTTGCCCAAGCGGATGATGGCCATGATTGCACCGCGTCGGTCGGCTTCCACGATCGGATCGATGCCCGGATCCAACCGCGTGCTGACCAGCGTCTCGACGCCGGCCAACGCCAACTCTTGGAATTCGGGATCAGGCAGATAGATCACCTTGGTTACGAAGTTGCCGGACAGCACTTGGTCGAAGTCCTCTTCGGTGAACTGCATGGGGATGGCGTTGTGAGCCAGGTACGCAGCGCTGCGCGGCGTCGTCGGCCCGATTTCAATCGTCGGGTAGAGCTCCACACCCACGCGGCCCGGGATGTTCGTCAGCTTGAGCCGATAGATGCCGCCCTCGGGGAAGTTGTGCCGGCCGGGCGTGACCAGCGGTACGGAATCGAAATAGCCGCTGCCGGAGATGTCCCAGCGAACTTGCATCGCGTCGGGCTTGGCGAACAGGATTTGCACCATTTGCGCCGGTGCCGCCATCATCGGCGGCGGAGGCAACGGGGGCAGCACGCCGGGTCCGGGGCCACCCACGCCGGGGCCGGGCTCTAATAACTGTTGAGCGGGCGGAAGATTGTGAGCTTTGCCCACGCGATGGTTGAGCGCCGGCGCAGCACATCCAACCAGGGCGACGGTCAACGCCATCCATAAGGTCGTGAAAGTTAGACGTACGTTCATGATGTCCCCCTACGCAGCGTGCTGTTATCGGTGCATGTGTAGGACGGATTGCCAATCCGTCCGCCTGTTCGTGAAATCTGACTGGTGGTCGATTCGCAGGGCGGGACGGATTGGCCATCCGTCCTCCTGTGCCGGCGATTGACATGGACCGGCTTCTGCGGTGGGCCTAAAATGCCGCGGCCCGACGCGCAGAAAAATGTGTCCGTGGGATTATGTTCGGCGTGCTACAACGGGTTTCTTTGGCAAAACCGACACAACCGGAACAATGAAGACCAAATTGCCTACTCGGACCGCGCTTGTAGCTGCACTCGCCAGAGTGCGGATGGGAAAATTCCGCGTTCTGGCGAACGCAGCTACCATTGAGATGCTCTCTTCGCTGACCGCGCTTGTAGCTGCACTCGCCAGAGTGCGGATGGGAAAATTCCGCGTTCTGGCGAACGCCGCTACCATTGAGATGCTCTCTTCGCTGACCGCGTTGATTTTGCTAGCGATTGCGGCTGACAGCGGCGTGGCACAACCGCGACCGGCTCAGCCCACGGCGGGTCCCGGCGTCAACGTGCCGCTCATTAATTATGTCGACGTCAGCGGCGCGACGGCGGCGGCGGCACCGGGTCCCGACGGACAACAATTGATGGCTCAAGCGGCCCGCGAACTATTTCAGCAGCCGGCGCTGGAAGCCAAGATCCGCCAGCGCATCGACCTGTTCGGGCATCAACTGGTGGGCTCGGGCAGCTACCAGCAATTGGGCGACGGGCCGGAGAAGCTCTTGCGGTTGGAGTTGAAGTTGCAAGTGGGCAATCAAATCACCAGCCTGCAGCAAGTGAGTGACGGCCGGTTCCTATGGATTCGCCGCGACTTGCCCGGCCAGACCTCGCTCAGCCGCATCGATCTGAAACAAGTGCGCGACGCGATTCGCGCGTCGGGCCAAACGCCAGCGCCCGATCCGGGCGGCAATTGGATGGCGCTGGGCGGACTGCCGCGGCTGCTGCAAGGGTTGAACGAAAACTTCTTGTTCAACTCGCCGCCGCGCGCGGACCAAGTGGGACAAGTGCCGGTGTGGGTGCTGCGAGGACAATGGAGGGCCGAACGGCTGGCCGCGCCGCTGCCGAACCAACGCGCCGACATCTTGGCTGGCCGCCCGCCGCGTTTGGAAGAGTTGCCGCCGCGGTTGCCCGACAGCGTCATGATCACACTGGGCCGCGACGACGTGCTGCCGCTGTTCCCGTATCGCATCGAATACCTGCGGCAAGACGGGGCAGGGCAGGGGAGTGGCGCCGGCCCGCCGGGGATTGCGTCGCCCCGTTCGCTGGTTACGATGGAACTGTTTGAAGTCCGCCGCCGTGCCGACCTCGACCCGCGCCAATTCGATTACAAACCGGGCGATCAAGAAGTGGCGGACCACACCGAGAGTTATTTGAAGAGTCTCGGTCTGAAACCGTAATCGTCACGCGGCGTGTGAAGCCATGACGCCGAGTTGGTCATGCCCAGTATGCCATTTTCTGCTGGGCTTCAGTGGCCGCCCTTTGGGACCGGCTGCAACAGCCATCGCAATCGAGGACGCATGAAACGGATGGCTGAAGAGAATCCCTACGACCCGCCCAAGCACGCGGCGCGTCCGGCCGCCGTCAGTCCGGTCCCATTGTTGTGGAGTATGGCCACGGTGTTCGTCTCGGCATTCGTCGGCGGCATCATGGGCACGGGCATTGGCGTCGCGCTGGGATCGCTAGTGCCCGAATACTATCGATCGGTCTTTCCCCGCGGCGACGATCCGACGTTCGATCCGGTCGCCGTCGGAATCGGACAAGGCCTGACGCAAGGCGTCGTGTTCGGCGGCATCGTCGGCTTGGTAATTGTCGCGTTGTACTATTGGTACCGTTTACGATCGGCCGTTCAGTCAGAAGCACAAAACTGATCTATCAATGCGACGGCCGCTAGTACGCTCCGATCACTCGGCCGTCATTGTGTTGGTCGGGCACGTGGATTGGGTCGCGCAACCCGCCGGGGCGCGGGCCGTGGGGTGCCTACTATGTGCTGTTCCGCTCGAGCATGAAGATCAACGAACCGACTCCCGGTGCGGCCGACACACGCCCGAACGCAATCAAGCGACGCGTCCGAAACGAAGCGCCGTAGGCCGGCCTACCCCGATACAAAGTCGCAACCTAGACTACGCTCGTTGTCATTCCATTTACCGCCGTATCGCCCGCGAGCCTAACAACCACGGGCCAATGACAACTGACAACTGACTAATGACCAATGACAACTGACCAACCTTGGCCCGCATCTTCCTCGCTCTATCTCTGTTTTCCGTCGTGCTGCTGGTGGCCAGTATCGTCATCGGGTTCTCGACGGGCGATTTCAACGGTGTCTGGCAGCAGGATCGAGATGCGTATCGGCAGTGGCAGGATGCTGAGAAGGCCGGATCGCCCGGGCGCGACGAGCTGCGGGACAAGTACTTTGAAATCGACAAATCGTTTCGCCCATTGTCGCAACGCAAGACCGTACACTTTCTGCTTGGGTTGGTCGCGTCGCTGGTTGCCGTGCTGGTGAACAGCATCACGGTCACATATTTCATCGGCACCAGCCGCTGGTGCCGCGAAGTGGTCGATCGTTACGGTTTGGACAGCGCACTAGCCGAGCGCAGCAACACGCTTAAACGCAAAACGTTTCCGTGGTCGCTGGGCGGCATCATGGTCGTGTTAGTCATCGTCGCGCTGGGCGCGCTGGCCGATCCCAGCGCGTGGCCGTTCGAGCGTTCGGCCGAGTGGGTCACGCCGCACTTGCTGGCCGCCACGATCGGCACCGCCTTGATTGCCTGGTCGTTTCTGATACAAGTCGGCAACATCGGCGCGAACTACGAAGTGATCGAACAGATCCTGACCGAAGTCCACCGCATCCGCGCCGCACGCGGACTCGATAACGACACTGTAGCTTGACTCTCCGAGTCGAGCATCGTGCAAACGCTCGACTCAGAGAGTCAAGCTACAGTTGGCAGGGCAGGGGAGTAGAGTTGCAGCCGTCTCCATTTTAAGGAACAATCAGCCATGCGAGCGTGCGTTCAACGCGTGACTCAAGCCAGCGTAGCAGTCGACGGCGAGGTCGTCGGCCAGATCGGGCGCGGGCTGTTGGTGCTGTTGGGTGTCGCCGGGGACGACACGGTCGAAGACGCTCATCAAATGGCCGACAAGATCATTGGCCTGCGGATCTTCGAAGACGACGACGGCAAGATGAATCGTTCGCTCGAGGAAGCGGGTGGGGCGATGCTGGTGGTCAGCCAGTTCACACTGCTGGGCGACTGTCGCAAAGGACGCCGACCCAGCTTCGTGCACGCCGCACCGCCGGAGTTGGGCGAGCAACTGTACGAATTGTTCGTGGCCGCCATTGGGATCCGCGGCATCCCGGTCGCGACCGGCCGCTTCCGCGCACACATGGACGTCTCGCTCGTGAACGACGGTCCCGTGACGCTGCTACTGGACAGCAAGAGGCTCTTTTGACGTGCCACTGCTTGGAATTGAATGTACGCACCACATTTCAGAGCCGACCACAATTCCAAGCAGCGTGCGCGACGTGAGTCGTTGCCCACGGCACCACGGCACTGCTTGACGTGGTGGCAAGTACAGAGCAACATCAACGTCGATTCCACGTCAAGCAGTGGCACCTCTTAACGCAGCAACTTCTCGCCGTGCTCGATCAACTCGCCCAGCCGCTTCTGTGCTGTCTGCGATACGTGGTGTTCGTGGAATCCTAATTTGCCCATCAGCATCGGGTCGTAATACGCCCAGGCCACCAACGCGGCCAGCTTGGCGTAGGTGGAGACGTTGGCCCAGCGGCTCTTGCTCCACAGTTTCAGCGCGGTGCCGAACGACTTCTTCAAGCGGATCGCGCCGCCGCGGAATTCAACGCTCCAAATTTCGTCGAGCACAAGATGCGACATGAACCCGAGCAGCACCGCGCCGGCTTTGAACAGCCGCAGGTTCATCTCCTCGCACGAACAGATCAGAAACGCGAGCAGCCCTACCGTCGCCGCCGCCGGCAGACTGTGCCACATCCCGCGATGCACCGTGTAACGGCGAATGATCTCCGCCACGCCGAAGCGAATGCCCAAATAGATCAACATGCCGGCCAGCGCGATCGACTCGTGCGACATGCCCATCTGCTGAAAGCGATCGATCATCAACATCGGCACGACCGCGGCCGCGAACGCCATGCTCTCGCGCAGCGGCACGCCGCTGCCGCTGTCGATGTCCGGCAACATCCCCGAAACGCTGCACAGCCCCCCTGCCAACATGCACGTGGGCAGCGGCGCTCCGCACAGATACCCCGTCACTCCGTAACCAAGGCCCAGCACCGTGCTGGTGCCGATGTGAGTTTTGAATCCGGCCATGAGTGTCGATCGTGTTGAAAGAGAAGTGGTGGTCGCACGAGCGGCGAACTGTACTCGCTCGCCGCAGTGGCCGACAAGAGCAATCGGATCGCTAGCACAACGTGAATTGCTCAGCCAATTGCTCTTCGGCCTCTCGCCCGCTGCCGTTATACTCCGCGGCCCACGTCATTCACTTCGGTCCGATTCGAGGAGCCATGTCCGATGCAAGTCTACGATGTCATTATGCTGGTCGTGTTGGCGGCGGCGATTGCCTTTGGTGCCTGGAAAGGTTTGATTTGGCAAGTGGCCTCGATGGCCGCGATCTTTCTGAGCTACTGGGTCTCCGTCGAGTTTCGCGAGCCGGTGGCCCAACGCATCGACGCCGCGGCGCCGTGGAACATGTTCCTGGCGATGCTGATCCTGTTCCTGGTCACGTCTCTGCTGGTCTGGCTGATGTTCGGCGTGGCCCGCAACTTCATCGACCGGGTCAAGCTCAAGGACTTCGACCGCCAGATCGGCGCCCTGCTGGGTGCCGCCAAGGGCGTCGTGCTGTGCGTGATCGTCACGCTGTTCGCCGTCACGTTGCTGGGCGAGCAACAAAAGCAAGCCGTCTTCAGTTCTCGCTCAGGCCACTACATTGCCATCTTGCTGGATAAAGCCCACGGCGTGATGCCGGCGGAAATCCACGATGTGCTGCACCCCTACATCCACAAGCTGGACCAGAATCTGGAGAACGGCTCGTCCCACCACGACCACGCGGGCCTCGACCAAGCGCGCAACGATCTCGCCTCGCCCGACTCCCCGGCGTTCGACCTCGGCCGCTCCGCGCGAGCCCTGAAAGACGCGGCCGACGAGTTGCTCCGCAACCCGCAGTGAGCCCGGCGATTCAGGATTAGGTTTCACGACACCGGAGCGGCATTCAGCGCGGGAATAGCCGTCCGACGCACGTCCGACGGCATCCGAGGAACTAAGGCGAACTCAACGAACAGGCCAGAGAATCGAATTCGCTTATTCCGCGGGAAAAACCGCAATGCCAACCGAACATAAGAAACATTATCGGACGTTGGGCAGAGGGCTACTAGCAGGCATCTGCCGTGCATTTACGAGCTTGTCGATCACGAATTCGACCAGTTCAGGATTGATCCCGTTCTCAATTTCGTCGAACAGCAGGAAGCGATTTTCGGTCGCTAGTTCAGCGAGTATCGCCATGAGTCGAAGCATCCCGTCATTGATGTGCCGGGCTTCGGTTGTCATGACGGGGAAGAAGCCGCTTTCCTGTCCCTCGTAAGCTTCACTGATCTCAAGCGGGGAGGGAGTCGAATTGAAATCGCAAACAGAGAACGGTTAGCTCGCCGCAGGCGCGGCGGACTTTTCGCTTTCCTGCTCTTGTTCAGCCGCCTCTTCCAGGAACACTCCCATGCGGCGGAATTTCTCGTAGCGGGCGTCGACCAGTTTTTCGCGCGGCTGGGCGATGAGTTCGCGGAGGGTTTTCGAGAGATAGAATTTCAGCCGCGCGGCGGTTTGATGGTGGTCGCGGTGAGCGCCGCCTAGCGGCTCTTCGATCACGTGATCGACCACGCCCAGGTTTACCAGGTGCTTCGAGGTGAACTTCAGCGCCGTTGCGGCCTTCTCGGCGTACTGGTGGCTCTTCCACAAGATGCCGGCGCAGCCTTCGGGGCTGATCACGGAGTAGTACGCGTGTTCGAGCATCGCCACGCGGTCGCCGACGCCGATGCCCAACGCGCCGCCGCTGCCCCCTTCGCCGATCACGATGCAAACGATCGGCGTGCCCAGCCGCGACATCTCGAACATGTTCTGGGCGATCACCAGGGCTTGGCCGCGCTCTTCGGCGCCGATGCCGGGATACGCGCCGGGCGTGTCGATGAAACAAATCACCGGCAAGCCGTACTTCGCGGCCAGCCGCATCTTGGCCATCGCTTTGCGGTAGCCTTCGGGATGCGCGCAGCCGAAGTAACAC
Organism: Pirellulaceae bacterium; assembly: GCA_041744735.1. Taxonomy (GTDB): domain Bacteria; phylum Planctomycetota; class Planctomycetia; order Pirellulales; family Pirellulaceae; genus JBGTKH01. The sequence goes on from JBGTKH010000270.1 coordinate 8,565, forward strand.
GCGCTGCGTTCCTTGTACGTGCGGCCCTTTTGATGGCCGACGACCAGCACCTTGTATTGATCGAGCTTGGCGAAGCCCGTGAGGATCGCCCGGTCGTCGCCGAAATGCTTGTCGCCGTGCAGCTCGACGAACTCGTCGAAGACCAACGACAGATAATCCACCGTCTGCGGCCGGTCTTTGTGCCGAGCCACTTGCACGGTTTCCCACGGCGTGAGCTGTGAGTAGATCTTTTTGGTAAGGTCCGTTAACTCGCGCCGCAGCCGCCGCACTTCGTCCTCGGCGCCGGGGCTGTGGTCGGTCGACTTGTCCAACTTGCGCAGGCGAGCTTCCAATTCGTAAATCGGTTGCTCGAAGGCCAGACCAGGAAGCGGTGTTTCCATTTTGTCACTCGTCACTTGAAGCGGTTTTAAAACTGTGAGCCGCAGGCGCTAGCCTCGGGCCCGACGGCCGGATAACCTGCAATCAACACCCGCGGCTAGCGCCGTCGGCTCACAATCACTCGTCACTTGTGTCAGTCGTAGCGGCATCCATTTCCGGCGGTCGCTCGGGCGGGACACGGTAGACGCGCAGCCGGCCGAACTCGCGCAGGAACGTGGCCATCGATTCGGGACGTTCTGCGCGCTTCTTACCCATCAGCTTGGCGATTAGGTTCGTCATTTCGGGAGTCACATTTCTATTGGACGCCGAAACCAACGGCGGCGCCGAACGTAGATGTTTGGTCAGCAGTTCGTTGCCGCTGGCGGCAGTGTACGGCGGTTTGCCAGCCAGCAATTCGTACAACATACAGCCGAAACTGTACAGATCAGCTCGCGCGTCCAAGGCTTCGCCGCGGATTTGTTCGGGCGACATGTAGCTGCGCGTGCCCTGCACCGTCTTGGAAAATGACGAGAACAATCGGGCCAGGCCCTTGGGCGGTTTCTGGGTAATGGCAAAGTCGATCAGCTTGACGTGGCCCGTGTCGTCGACCAGAAAGTTATCCGGCTTTACGTCGCAATGCACCCAGCCCTTTTCGTGCAAGTGGCCCAGCCCCTTGGCCGATTGTTCGATGATCTGCGGCGCCAGGTATTCGGTCAACTGAGGGCATTGCCGAATGAACTGTTTCAGGTTTTTGGCGTTGTAGAGTTCCAGCACCAGCGCCGGCATGTCCCGATCGTCGACGAACTCGTAGATCTCGATCACGTTGGGGTGCTTGAGTTCGCCTCCGACTTCGGCCTCGTGTTGCAGGTAAGCCATCTCGACGCGGTTGCCGCGATGCTCCTTTTGCAGCATCTTCAGGGCCACGTGGCGGCCGTCGTCATGCACGGCCTCCCACACCTGGCACGTGGCGCCAGCGCGAATCAGGCGCACCAAACGGTACGGTCCGAAAAAGTCGAGAGCACCGGCCACTGGATGAGCAACTCGTTAGGGGATTGAAGACGCACGGCATCCGCTGCCCACGATGATTCGCTTCTCAGTTTAATTAAATCGAGTCGCTGCTGAAAGGGCCACGTCAAGGCGTACCGCGATGGCGAACGGAAGGCGTAAGCCTCCTGGTTTGTGGCGATCGGGAGATGAACGCCTCGAGTCGCGCCACCAGCCGGCTTACGCCGGCCGTTCGCCAATCGGTCGAATGCCATGGCGTTGTTCGCTGAGAAGCCGGTCGTACAACTGACGCAGCCGGCGCGTCATCGCTTCGTGCCGAAACGGTTCGGTGAAGAGTTCTCGGCCGCGTTGGCCCAGACGGTGCCGCAGAGCCGCGTCAGCGGTGAGCTGGATGAGCGCGTCGGCCAGCGGTTCATCTTGCTGCGGTGCGATCAAGAAGCCGGTCTCGCCGGGAATCACCACTTCTCTGGCGCCGTCGACGTCGAAACTGACCACCGGCTTTCCCGCAATCAGCGCTTGCGGCAAGGCCCGCGCCAGTCCTTCGCGCAGGCTGGCGTGAACCAGGATGTCCATCGCGCCGATGTAGGCGGGGATTTGCTCCGGCGGCACGAGACCGGTGAAATGGAAGTGCTGCTGCAGACCCGCGCTTTTGATTTGTCGTTCGTATGGCTGGCGCAGCGCTCCATCGCCGACGAGTAAGAATCGCACGTGCGGGCAGCGGCGCACGACGCGCGTGGCGGCTGCGATCACGTACTCGTGCCCCTTCAGAAAAAACAGCCGCGCGATCTTGCCGATCACGACGTGCTGGGGCGCGAAGCCCAACTCGCGGCGCATGTGGTCGCGATGTTCATCGGCAGCAAGAAACGGTTCGACCTCCATGCCGCTGTAGATGGTCGTGAACTTTTCGCGCGGCGCGACGCGGGCTGCGACCAGCAAATCGGTCATCGCATCCGCAACGCTGACTAGCGCATGACACTTTCGCGCCGCGTACCATTCGCACCAGCGAAACAGCGCCTGAGCGCTTCGGCCCTGATACGGATGAAACGGCGCCCCGTGCACCGTGTGTACGACGGCCGGCACGCCGAGCGCGGTCGCCGCCATGCGCCCCAACACGCCGCCCTTCGCGCTATGAGTGTGTACGACGTCCGGACGAAACTTTCGCAGCACGTGTTTGATGTCGCGATAACTTTGCCAATCGCGCCACGGGTGAATCGCGCGGCGCAGCGACGGCACGACCGCCAACGGCACGTCCGCCCCCCTGCCCTGACCCAGCAATTCGCCCTCCGGCCCCAACGACGGACCGGTGACCAACAGCACGTCGTCACCGTACATCCTCATCAGATCCTGACAACACAACAACGTGTTCTCCTGCGCCCCGCCGATGATCATGCGCGTGATGACGTGAGCGATTCGCATGGGAGGGTCGAGCGCGGTGCGTGGGAACGACGACAACGAAGTCACGCCTCAATCACGCGTCGCCAACGATGGGGAACGCCCGACCAGGCTTGAATGTAGGTCCTTTCCAGCGGTACGAGAACGTAGTGCTCGGGTGTGAGAAACAGCGGCATGTCGGTCAGCGGGCTGCCGACTCGTAGCGGTTCGATCCAGGCGGCGATCGGCTGCCGCACGCAATACGATACAAGCGTCAGCGGCAAGTCGTCCGGCGGCTGGTAGTGACCAGCCATCATCCGCTCCCAGATCGCGCCGTGGATGCCGTCGGGGTCATGCCGTGTCGGAGGCAGCGGGTCGATCACCAACACGTGAATGCCGTCGCGCAAGGCGGCCACCACCTTGTCGACGAAATCGTCCAGCGTGTCACGAGTGTGTTTGTTGGCGGGCGACACAATCTCCACTAGCGCCACGATGCGGTCGCCCGAAGCATGCCGAATGACCAGCGTGCGGCGCCGCTCCAGGTAATAAATCAGATCCTCGACGGCCTCCTGCAAGATGCGCACTTGCGGACGTGCTTCCGCGACGGCGATCAAGCCGGTCGTAACGGCGTTGCCCGGTGCCGAGAAACTGGCGTCGTCCTGGCTGCTCTCTTCATCGTCCTCGGTACGCAACGTCAAGACGTCCGGAATGATATTCCCCGATCGCTGTTCGCCCAATGCGTAATATGTCGCTGGGAGCAATCCGGCGTTTAACGATTCCTGGAGGTGAGTGATCCACGAATTATGGAACGCGTGATAAACTCCGGCTAACACGCGGGTCCAATCGTGCATTGGCATGGCAGCGCTCCGGCCACAAGAAATTGGATTGTTTGCAGCACCTTCGATGATTATAGCAACTGCCTCACGCGCACGCCCGATTTGGTCGGCCTACTCAGTCACTTTCATTCGTCGTCGTACGCCACCTGCACTAAGAACAAGCCGTGCGCGGGGGCGGCCATGCCGGCGAACTTGCGGTCTTTGGCGGCCAGCACTTCGGCGGGCCAAGTGATGGGCTGCCGGTAACGGCCGACTTCGACCAGTGTGCCGACGATGTTCCGCACCATATTGTAGAGGAAACCGTCCGCCTCGACTTCGACGATCACGCGGTCGGACAAATCGACAAAACAACGATCGACCCATAGATCGTAGATCGTGCGGATGTTGCTCAGCCGCTGCGAGCCCGAAGTCTCGAAGCTGGTGAAGTCATGCGTGCCTTCCAGCGCTTTGGCCGCCTGCTGCATCGCCGATTCGTCGAGCGGCTGCCACACATGCCAGGCATATTGCCGAGCGAAGATGTCGCGCAGCGGGCCGTCTTGAATCACGTACCGGTAACGCTTGCGCACGGCATCGCGGATGGCGTGAAAGTCCGGCGGGGCTTCGCTCACGTCGAGCACCAAGAGATCCTCCGGCAAGTTCGC
>JBGTKH010000271.1:0-9448 GCA_041744735.1 Pirellulaceae bacterium
CCGTGGGGCGCCGATCTTGGCGCGGTAGGCGGTGATGGCGGTGTCCAGCGTGTCGATCGCTGGCTGCGTCAGGCCGAAATCGGCCAGTGCGGCGGCCCCGGGGGCGGCCAGGCCGTGAACGACGTCGGCGTTGTCGGCGCAGTCGATGTCGGGGCCGTGGACGAAGTCGCTGCTCACTTACCCGCCAGCGCTGCTTTGGCTTCGGCGGCGACGTGTTCGGCGGTGATACCGAAGTGTTTGTAGAGGGTGGCGAAGGGGGCGGAGGCGCCGAAGGTGGACATGCCGACGAAGCGGCCGGCGGGGCCGAGGTATTTGTCCCAGCATTGGCGGACGCCGGCTTCCACGGCCACTCGCGCGGTGACGGCGGGGGGCAGGACGCTGTCGCGGTAATCTTGGTCCTGTTCGTCGAACCACTCGCAGCAGGGCATGCTGACCAGGCGGGCTTTGATGCCGGCGGCGGTCAGTTGCTCGTACGCCGCCACGCAGATCGGGATTTCGCTGCCGGTGCCGATGATGATCACTTCGGGCTGGCCGCTGGGCGGGTCGGCCAGGACGTAACCGCCTTTGGCAGTGCCCGACGCGGGCTTAAACTTTGTACGATCCAGCGTCGGCAGGTTTTGCCGCGACAGGACCAACGCGGCTGGATGATCGGCGATGGACAGGATCTTGCGATACGCAACGGCTACTTCGTTGGCGTCGCCGGGGCGGACGACCATCAGGCCGGGAATCGCGCGGCAGGCAGACAGGTGTTCGATCGGCTGGTGCGTGGGGCCGTCTTCGCCGAGCCCGATCGAATCGTGAGTCAGCACGTACAGCACGGGCCGGTGCATGATGCTGCTCAGCCGCATCGACGGCCGCATGTAGTCGGTGAAGACGAAGAACGTCGCCCCGTACGGCCGCACGCCGGCCAGCGACATGCCGTTGCAGATGGCCGCCATGCTGTGTTCGCGCACGCCGAAGTGCATGTTGCGGCCGCGATAGTCGTGCGGGCCGAAATGACCCGCGTCGGCGAACTCCAACATCGTCATCGTGGAAGGGGCCAGGTCCGCCGAGCCGCCGTTGAGCCACGGCAAGTTGGGCGCGATGGCGTTGAGCACTTTGCCGGACGACACGCGCGAGGCCAGCCCTTTGGCGTCGGCGGGAAACGTCGGGATGCCTTTGTCCCAGCCGTCGGGCAACTGGCCAGCCCAGATCGTTTTCAACTGGGCGGCTTCCTTGGGATGCTGCTTGGCGTACTGGTCGAACTGGGCACACCACGACTCTCGTGCATCGGCGCCTCGCGCGCCGACGCCGGACGCGAAATGCGAGCGCACCTCGTCGGGCACGAGGAACTGCTTGTCTTCGGGCCAGCCGTAGACGGCTTTAGTCAACCGAATTTCCTCTTCGCCCAACGGCGCGCCGTGGGCGCCGTGCGTGTTGGATTTGTTCGGCGCACCCCAGCCAATGATGCTGCGGACGATAATGATCGTCGGGCGGTCGTTGGTGTCGTGGAAGGATTGAATGGCCGCGTTCAGCGCGTCTAAGTCGTTCGCATCTTCGACGCGAATTGCGTTCCAGCCGAGCCCTGTGAACCGCGTGGCCACGTCTTCGCTGAATGCCAAGTCGGTCTCGCCCTCGATCGTGATGTGGTTGTCGTCGTAGATCCAGCACAGATTCGACAGCTTCAGGTGACCGGCGACCGACGCGGCTTCGCAGCCGACGCCTTCCATCAAATCGCCGTCGCTGCACAGTGCGTACGTGTTGAAATCGAACAGCTCGAAGCCCGGCCGGTTGTACCGCGCGGCGAACCACTTGGCAGCGATCGCCATCCCGACGCTGTTGGCCACGCCTTGCCCGAGCGGCCCGGTGGTGGTTTCGATGCCCGGTGCGTCGCCGTATTCGGGATGGCCGGCGCAGGGGCTGTGCAGTTGGCGGAAGTTCTTGATGTTGTCCAACGTGATGGCCAGTTCGCCGGTCGCTCGATCATGCTCGTCAACTTTCTTCACACCCGCCAGGTGCAAGATCGAATACAGCAACATCGACGCATGCCCGCACGAGAGAATGAACCGGTCGCGGCCCGGCCAGTACGGCGCGGCCGGGTCGTACCGCAGCGTGTTTTGCCAGAGGGCATAGGTGACCGGCGCTAAGGCCATCGGCGTACCGGGATGGCCGCTATTGGCCTTTTGCACGGCGTCCATCGCCAGCGTGCGGATGGTGTTGATCGCGAGTTGCTCGATGCTCATGGTGGAAACGGTCATACGTGGCTGCTCTTTCGTCTGTGTCGCGTCTGTGTAACAACGCCGGTCGCTGTTAAGCTGGACCACAGCGGCGGGCCAAGAAGCTGAACCGCCAAGTCCCGGCGGCGGGTGCCGCACCGAATCCAATGAATGTAGCGGCTGGCCCCGCGGATCGTCAACGCGGGCACCGGACCTTAAACTAACGAGCCAGTATGAACCGCGAACACGTTTCAGCATCCAACGACGTGCCGAACCGAGTGACCGAACTGGAGACGTTGTTTACGCATTTGCAACGCACGATTCACGAATTGAACAACGTGGTCGTCGAGCAGGACAGGCGGCTGGCGGCGATGGATCACATGCTGAAACAGTTGACCGAGCAACTGGGGACGCTTGAGCAGCGCGTGATTGAGCCGCGCGCGATGGACGAAGAGAAGCCGCCGCATTACTAGGCTTTTTCTCATGACGTGCTTGGTCAAAGCTTAGTTTTAGGGTTGGCCAACTTCGTGGCGTAAGCTTCCAGCTTGCGTTTCTGGGACGGAATCGGATTGGCAAGCAGGATGCTTACCCCACTTTTTAACTTTGAAGGAGCACCGCCACCAGCAGCGCGCAAGCCAGCGGCACGAGCACTACCGCCGACTGAACGACTGCCGCCTTCACGCCACGCAGCCTTGCCAGCGGTCCCCATGCGCAACTCCAGAGGGCCAGTGGAGCAGCGGGTGCGAGCAGCAGTCCAACGAGCGGCCGACTAGGTTCGATCGTCGCCACGAACGCCACACCACCGACCAGAATCGCGTAAGCTGGTATCAATCCGCGTGTCATGGATTCGTGGAAGTAGAAGAAGCTGGCCACGCAACAGCCGACGATTGCCGCCGCGGCGATGGCGGCGACGCGGGCGTAGTTCAGACTGACAAGAGCCGCAATCGCGACCGCGACACTCAATGCGACGATGGACAACAGCGCCAGCAGAAGCCGTCCCGGTACGCGAGCCGGCAGCGGCTCGAGCAGCACCGAAAGCAGCAACAGATAGCCGGCCAAGATCGGAACGTAAACGGATCGCGGCGGCTGCAGGCTGGCCCAGGTTGGCACCAGTAACCACGCGGCGACAATCGCCAGTGCCAAGAGCAGCAGCCATCGCTCGACGGCGAAGACACCGCGGGCCAATCCAATCGGGCCGATGATCATCGCCCCCAAGCCCAAGTAGGGCAACCAATGCCAGTGCCGCTTCGGCACAAGCTCGGCCCACGACGGCAGCAGCACGTAGCCCACGAAGAAGCCGATCACCAGCGCCACGGCCGCCGCGTAACGCCGTGACACACGCGCTGGCAGAAACCGCGCGGCAAGTACCATGACTGCCGTCGAGACCGCAGCGGGGACAACTCCCCCGTAGCCGACAATCTCGATCGCGGAGTTCATGTTTCGTTGCCCGCATTTAGGTAGCCAGCATCAGGCGCCGACGGGGCGTTACACTGTTGACGGCCGTATTCGTGTTTTTCGTAGCTGAATTCGTGAGCATTCGGTGGTGATACCGTTTGTAGGTTGGAGGCCCTCGTCCGACCAGGAATCCGCGTGAAATATCGGACGGACGAGGGCGTCCATCCTACGAATCCAGCAAATGGTATCACTACCGAGAATTCAGGTGACTCGCAATTCCCTGAATTCTCACGAATTCAGCTACGACTTGGCAATTCCCTGAATTCTCACGAATTCAGCTACGACTTGGCGATTCCCTGAATTCTCACGAATTCAGCTACGACTTGGCTGCGGCTCTGCCGCACTAGGGTGTCTCGGACGGTTCATCACCGCCGCTTTGAGGCTGCGTTTTCTCGCCGATGGCCACAGACAGCGAAACTTGTTTCTCGACTTGGTCTTGAAAGCCAGCCATGCCGAACTCGGTGCGGTCGATGGTGAATTTGGCATTCAGCGCGAGGCCTTTGTCGCTGATATTCACGGTCGCCGGAAAGCTAATTTCCTTCGTGGTACCCAGCAGCGTCAAGTCGCCCGTGATCGAGACTTCTCCCGCGTTACTGCCGGCGGTGACGTTCGTGCTCGCAAATTTGGCCGTGGGGTGCTCTCGCGTGTCGAAGAAGTCGGGACTTTTCAGGTGATTGGTCAATTTGGGAATCGGGGTCGACAGCGAGTCGGTTTGAATCTCGACCGAGACCGACTTCAGCATCTTCGACTGCGCATCCACCTCGGCCTTGCCGGTGAATTGCTCGAAGCCGCCCGTGCGCGGATCGGGTTTGTCGCCCACGTGCGTGCCGACAAACTGAATCATCGTATTATCCGGGCCGAGCACAGCGGCGCCGGACTCGATCGGAACCGATGCCGGTTGGGGGGCGCTTTGAACGGGTGCCGCTTCGGCCAACGGCTGGCCGCCGGAATTGTCGGATGCGCCTGTGTTGGTCGCAACTTCGGGCGTCGATCCGCCGCCCGCGGCATTGTTGGGTGAATTAGAGCACGCGGCCATCATCAGGCACGCGGGAAGCAGTAGAATCTGCCAGTACTTCATAGAGAATCTCCTAAGCGTGGACATGTGACGAAACGGTCGGGGCGAATGGGCGAGCCACGGGCGGCACAGCGGTCACGGCGCTGTATCGGACCAGCGTGGAAGTGTACATGGCTAAGGCGGCCACCAACAGGTCCCAGGCCGGTTAGGAAAACTGCGGCCTTGGCATGAATTTCCAGAAGCTCGGCAGAAACACTGCTTGACATGTCGTCATGTTCCGATATATTTAAGTAACGGAGAGAATAAGTTATGGTACAAGCCAAAACGAAGAGGACGCCCAAGCTGACTGAACTGGCGGCCTTGGAGCAAGCGGCGGAGTGTTTGAAGACGCTGGCCCACCCGCACCGGCTGCGGATCGTGCAGATGTTGCTGCAGGGTCGCTACACCGTCGGCGAACTAGCCGAGGCATGCGGCATCCCCAGCCACATGGCCTCCGAGCACCTGCGGCTGATGCAACGCTGTGGATTCCTGTCCAGCGAAAAAGATGGTCGGCAGGTGTTTTATCAAGTCGCCGAGCCGCACTTGGCCAGCATCCTAGCGTGTGTCGAAGACCGGTTCGGCAGCGGGCGGTAAATTTTTTTTGGAAATTAGATTGTAATATCACGACATGACAATATGAATGCGGTTCAAGACAACAAGGTGCCATGCGGCCATCAGAAAGGGAGCACAAAAATGGGAATGCTCATCATTCTCAGCGTGTTGGTGTTGTGGCTGGTGCTGCAAGCGTGGGTGCTGCCACGCTTCGGAGTGCCGACGTGACTGAGTGGAAGTTGCGGGCCGAGTTCGGCCCCACAGAGCGAACAGGTCGACCAACCAATTCACACACCAGATTCAAAACCAGGAGACCAATCGTGAACCATTCGCTTATCAGCCCGCGTCATCTCGATGAACTTCATCGCAGCGGAAAGCACATTGAATTGATCGAGGCGATGACGCTCGGCAAGATGCCCTGGAACCAAGAACATCTCGATCAATGAGGAGTCCGACACATGTTACTTCATCAACGATTCATTCCGGGGTTGGCGATTGCGTCCTACATTGTCGGCGACGAGCGAACGGGCGAGGCGGTGGTGATCGATCCCACGCGCGACGTGGAGGACTTCGTTCAGTTCGCCGAAGACAACGACCTGCACATCGACCACATTTTGGAGACGCATGTGCACGCCGATTTCGTCGTCGGGTCGCGGGAGCTAAAGGCGCGGCTGAACGATCGGCCGGTGATCCATTCGTCCGGCTTGGGCGGGCCGCAGTGGACACCGGCGTACGCCGATCGCGTCGTTGGCGACGGCGACGAGGTACAGGTCGGTTCGCTGCGACTGCAAGCCATTCACACGCCGGGCCACACGCCGGAGCACATCTCGTGGGCGCTGTTCGACAACACGCGGAGCAAGGACACGCCGTGGGTGATGTTCACCGGCGACTTTCTATTTGTCGGCGACGTGGGGCGGCCTGACTTGCTGGGCGAAGAAGCTCGCCAGCAACTCGCCCATCAGCTCTACCACAGTATCTTCCAACGGCTGTCCGCGATCCCGGACATCACGGAGATTTTTCCCAATCACGGTGCCGGATCGCTATGCGGCAAGGCCATCAACTCGCGGCGATCGTCCACTGTGGGCTTCGAGCGGCAATTCAACCCCGCGCTGGTCCGCAAGCGGCAAGAGCAATGGGTGAGCGACCTGATGTCCGACATGCCGCTGGCCCCGCCGTACTTTCGCCGCATGAAACAGGTGAATCAGGAAGGCCCGGCGATCCTCGGCTCCGAACTGCCCGGCCAGCGGCGATGGAGTGCCAAAGAGGTTCAACAGCGGACCTGTGAAAACTGTCTGATCGTGGACGTGCGGTCGAAGGAGGCGTTCGCCGCGGCTCATATTCCCGGAGCGATCAACATCCCGTTCGGCCCGCAACTGCCGACGTGGGCGGGCTGGGTGCTGCCTTACGACCGTCCGACGCTGATCGTGCCCGAGCATCCGTCGCAGATGCACGAAGCGACAACGCATTTGATCCGCGTCGGCTTCGACGACATTCAGGGTCATTTGCAGGGCGGCATGGATGCGTGGGAGACAAGCGGCTTTCCGATCGCCACGCTGACCACGCTGTCGGTGCACCAATTGAACGAGCGGCTGAAGCAAGACCGCAATGGCGTGACCGTCTTGGACGTGCGAACGGAGAAGGAATGGAACGCCGGCCACGTCGACGGCGCGATTCACATCCACGGCGGCAAGCTGCAAGAGCGGTTCGCCGATGTGCCGCGCGACAAGCCGGTGGCCGTCATCTGCGGCTCCGGGTATCGCGGCAGCATCGCGGCTTCTTTTCTGCAACGCGAAGGTTACGAAAACGTGTCCAACGTCGTCGGCGGCATGACGGCGTGGAAAGCCGCTGGCTTGCCCACGGCAAAATGAATCGAAGGTAGCTGCGTTCGCCAGAACGCGGATCTTACCCGCAACGAGGCAACAGGAACATGTGGCCGTTAAGTCTGCTCTTCGGAACGATCGTCGGATTTTCACTCGGTCTGACCGGCGGCGGCGGGTCGATCTTTGCCGTGCCGCTGTTGGTGTACGGGCTGTCTGTCGGGCCGCGAGAAGCAGTGGGAATCTCGCTGGCCTCGGTGGGCATGACATCGCTGGTCGGCGCCGTCGAACGCTGGCGAGCGAAACAGGTCGAGGTGCGCACGGGGCTACTGTTCGCCGTCGCCGGAATGCTGGGCGCGCCGATCGGTTCGTGGCTGGCGGGACAAATCTCAGAGACGGTGCTGCTGATGTTGTTCGCGGGCTTGATGCTGGTCGTCGCCGTCCGCATGTGGCTCAAGTCACCGGACAAGTCGGCCGCCTGTGACGACGGAGACGCCAATGGACCGATGTGCCGGCACGATCCGGCGGGCAACCTGATGCTGACTTCGCGGTGTGCGATCTTGTTGTCGCTGGTGGGCTTGGCGACCGGTGTGTTCTCCGGACTGTTCGGCGTCGGAGGAGGCTTCGTGATTGTGCCGGCTCTGGTGCTGATCAGCGGCATGAGCATTCACCGCGCGGTAGCCACGTCGCTGCTGGTCATCACGCTAATCGGAGTGTCCGGAGTGTCGGCTCACGTGCTTGCCGGCCGAACGATTCCGTGGGACATCACGGCGTTGTTCGTGGCCGGTGGAGTCGCCGGTCTGTTTTTGGGCAACCTCGCAGGGCGCCGTGTGGCGGGCCCAACTCTGCAAAAGGTTTTCGCCGCCGCGATCGTGACGGTGGCCGCATTCATAATCGTGAGAAACTTCGTCTAAGATAATTCATGTGGCGTTCGTGTTACGCGCTCGCTGGCGCTGCGCTTCGTAGAACAGAACGGCGGCGGTGGCGGAGACGTTTAGGCTGTCGACGGTGCCGAGCATTGGAAGTTTGACGGCAGTGACATGCTGCCCGCGCCATGCGCCCGACAGACCGGCCGCTTCGCTTCCTAGAACGATGGCCGTCGCGCGAGTGTAGTCGGCGTCGGGATAGTCCGTGTTGGCATCAACGCGCGCGGCGACGATGTGAAAGTCTCGCTCGCGCAGCCACGCAATCACGCCGTTGCTCGCGGCATCGAAGACCGGCATGGAAAAGATCGCGCCCAGACTGGCTCGTATGGCGTTGGGGTTGTACAGATCGGTGCCGCCGCTGGCCACGATCACGGCCGACACGCCGGCGGCATCGGCCGTGCGGATCACGGCGCCGACATTTCCCGGCTTCTCGACCGCTTCCAAGACGGCGATCAGCGCGCCGGCCGCGGGTCGAAACGCCGCCAAATCACGCTGCGGCGTTGTGGCCACCGCAACGATTCCATCCTGTCGTTCGCCAAAGGCCAGCTTCTCAAACACCTTCGGCACGAGGTCGAACGTTTCGGCCGCTGTGTCGCTGGCTGCAGCCAACACACGCTGGCTGTCGTCGCTGTGGCACAATTCGCGGCACAAATACAGTTCGACAAGATCGACGCCGGCCCCGATCGCCCGCAGCGTCTCGCGAGCGCCGTCGATAATAATCCGGCCTTGTTTCCGGCGCCCGCGATGATCGCGCAGCTTGATCGCATCTTTGACGCGCTGATTGTGCAGGCTAGTGATCGGAATCGACATCGAGTGAACAGGGTTTGGGCTAGGGGTCGGGTGTTCAGAAATTCATTTTTTGCCGGCAGATGCCTTGCAGTTCGAGAGCCTTTCGACGGCGAAAAATGAATTTCTGAACACCCGACCCCATGCGTTTACTTTGGCCAGCAAGCGACCGTGCCGCACGGGAGCTTTCGGCCGTCTTCGGCTGTGACGGTGAGTGGTTTGGCAATCGCGCCCGCTTGGCACGAGCCGAACACGGCGTCGGCCAGACAGGCCTCGAGCTCGGCCGCAGCGTAGCCGGGCGTATGGCATGAGAGCAGAATGAACGCGCGCCGCTCGGCGGTCAATTGGCCGCAGTCTGAAAGTAGCGGCATCAAGTGTTCGCCCAATCGCCAGACCTCGCCTTTTGGGCCATGTCCGTAACTGGGCGGGTCCAGAATCACGGCGTCGTAGCGGTTGCCGCGCCGCAGTTCGCGCCGGACGAACTTCGCTGCGTCTTCCGTGATCCAGCGAATCGGAGCCTCGTCCAATCCAGTCAACTCGGCGTTGCGGCGCGCCCAAGCGACCACGTTCTTCGCCGCATCGACGTGAGTGACCGCCGCCCCCGCGCGGGCCGCGGCCAACGTTGATCCGCCGGTGTAAGCAAACAAGTTCAACACCTTCAGC
>JBGTKH010000272.1:0-10477 GCA_041744735.1 Pirellulaceae bacterium
AGTGAATTGGTGCTGCGATGTGGGGCCAGTATTGCGGAGCTGATCCACCTGCCAACAAACAGAGCCCCAGTGCGTGGGGTGCGCCCAGATTCGTGTCACAACCCGGCCGTGCTGAAAATCCTCAGCGGGGGGATTTCTCCGAGTCCCTGCTTCACTGGAAAATGCGTTCGGGGTTTCCTGATTCGGCGTCGGCGTCGGAGTAGCGGCCCGATTCTCAAGACCGCGTGTTGTCTCGCTCACGCCTTGGCCATTGTGGGAACTGCGGGCGGTGCCATTGACCCGCGGAGCGTAGGCCGGACGAGGTATGTTATTGCGTGTGGTTTCCATTTTTATTATTCCTATTCAGTGGTTCAACGACCAATGCCGTTGCGAATTCAACAGCACTCTACTCAAGAACGACCCGCATGTTTTTGGCTTGGGACGGCCTTGTGCGAATTTGCTGGAGGCCGTCCCAAGACAAAAACAGAAACTCGGACCGCTGGAGGTTGGCGGCGGGAGCGGAGCGAAGCAAGCGGCGTGACAGGCTTGGGGTGGAGGGGATGGAGAGGTGTGGGCCTGGCGCGACGTTTGCCGCAGAGCGACCAGAGTCGACCGTAAGCGGTCTGTCAGAGCGGGGGCGACAGCGGGAATTTTCCGCGAAGCGGAAATTTACGCCGAGCGCAGGGGTTGTTGTTGAGGTGGGCTGGGAAATTCCCGCGGAGCGGGATTTGGCCGGTGGCAGAAAGCTGCGCCTCACCGAATCTCATTGAGGACGCTTCGCTCGGCGTCTTCATAAAATACTGCGAGGCGGCGACGCTCGTAGCGTCCACCGAATTCGAAAGTCAGCAGCGCTTTGCCGCAATTCGTCCACGACGTCCGTAGCCTGAAGTGCGCCGTTCCGGAATACGCTCGGTTACTGGCGTTTCTCATCCGAGAGCTGTACTGGCGACTTCTCGACACGATTCGGGCGGACGCGTGAGCCGCGGAACTCATGGATCCCGCGTTCGGTGTGCGCCGCGTTAACGCGGCGTCGCCTGTGGCCCCGCCAGCAGCCTTTCAAGCGCTTCTAGTTCCACTGGTTTGACGACGTGGAAATTGAACCCGGACTCCTGCGAAAGACGTCGGTCCTCGTCTTGACCCCAGCCGGTCAGGGCAACCAAAGTCATGCCCTGTCCCCACGGCTGCTGACGAATACGACGCGCGACATCGTAACCGTTGAGCTTCGGCAGGCCGATGTCCAGGAGGACAATCTCAGGACGGAACGCCTCCGCGACTTCTAGGGCCTCGAGCCCGTCGTGCGCGGAGCGAATGTCGTTACCCTTCATTCGCAACAGCATCCCGAGCGTGGCGGCCGAGTCCTTGTTGTCATCGACGACGAGAATGCGACAGTTACTCAAGGCCGTTGGTGTAGGCTCGTCACGTCTGATGGGGGATCCATCCGGCGACTCGATGAAGAGCGGCAGGCGGACGATAAACTCGCTCCCTGCATCGCGTCCCGCGCTGCGAGCATCAATGCTGCCGTCGTGCATCCCGACCAGCCGACGGACCAGCGTCAGACCGATCCCGAGTCCGCCCTGGGAACGCTCCAATGATCCATCGACCTGCGTGAACATCTCGAAGATAGGAGACAGCATCTCGCTGGAAACGCCGATCCCATCGTCTCGCACGCTGACGACCGCGTCACTTCCTTCTCGTCCAACGGTGAGCCAAATATGCCCTCCACGCTTGGTATACTTGGCGGCGTTGTTCAGCAGGTTTCCGAAGACCTGCGCGAGGCGGATGGGATCAGCATCGAGGTGGAGCGGCTCTGCAGGAAAGCTGACAGAGAGTTCGTGACCGCACTGTTGGATGAGGGGGCGACTACTTTCGACGGCGCTATTCACCACGGACGCCAGCTCCACCCGTTCCTTGCGGACGTCCAATTGGTTGCGGCTGAGGCGGGCTACGTCGAGTAGATCATCGATCAGCCTGACCATCACGGACACCTGGCGGTCGATAATCGCCGTGGCCGCCTTGACATCTATTTCCTCCACGCCGTCCATGTCCAAACACCGCACGGCATTGCGGATAGGGGCCAGCGGGTTGCGAAGTTCGTGGGCCAGCGTTGCCAGGAATTCGTCCTTGTGGCGACTTACTTCGAGCAACTCGTAGTCCCGCTGTCGCAGTTCGGAGACGTCTTCCACCGCGAGCAAGATCAATTGCGGGTGCTGGGAATCCACGGGGAATGGCCGAGCGTTGAGTAGCATGGTCTTGTGACCGATATCGGGGAAGGTGTGCTCGACGTCAAAATCGTGAACAGGTTGCTTTTTAGAAATCACGTCATCCAGTAGCTGTCGCAGGCCTGGGATGTCCCACTGGCCGTCGCCTAAATCGTAAACCGAGCAGTGCTCAGTTTCCTCTTTCGACACGTGAAAGGTGTCGTAGAAAGCCCGGTTCGCTGTCTTTACGCGCAGATTGGCGTCGAGAACGACGAATGGTTCTCGCAGGGTGGAGATGATGTCGTCAGCGTAGGCGAGGGACGCGGCTAGTGCTCGTTCCAACTCCCTGCGTTGGCTGATGTTCCGAAAGACCATCACGACGCCAGCGACTTCTCCCTTTTCATTGGTGATCGGCGCGGCACTGTCGCTGATCGATCGCTCCGTGCCGTCTTTGGCAATGAGGAGGCTGTGGCTCGCTAGTTTGACAGTGTGGTCTTTTCGTAAGGCTTCGACAGTAGGAATCTCGACGGGCTCGCGGCTTTCTTCATTGATAATGCGCACCACGTTAGCGAGCGGCTGCCCCACGGCCTCTTGAGTCCATCCCGTTAACGACTCAGCGACCGAGTTCAGAAAAGTGACGCGAGCTTCGCTATCCGTCGTGATCACCGCGTCGCCAATGCTGGAAAGCGTCACTAGCAGCCAATCTCGCTGTTTACGCAACGCTTCAATATTTGCGGCCGAAGGGTCAGTCATGCTCGCCACCGAGTTTGTTTGCGCTATGTCGTACCAGGCAACACAGATCCGCTACTCAATCAAATTACCCGGCTTGGTGGAGAAAGTCGAGCTGGCCTTCGTCCCCTGTACGATTGCAGTTCTTGCCCTTTCGGAGGCCTGGGCTGCCACCTGCCGAGGTTGCCCCCGTTCGCGCCGAAACTGCCAGGAACGAGTTTGAGAAAAGGTTGGTTTTCCGGCAGTCGTCGCCATAAGTCGATCTGCCGACAAATCTTCGGACAACGGTGTGTCTAATCTCATGTCTTCAACAAAACACCGAGTACCCGTCAAAATTTAGCTTTTCAGCAAATCTGACTAAAGGCTACAGCCGCTACCTAATAAAAGTTGGAGCGAAGTGTGGATAATTCCATTGAACGAACGTCGCCTAGCTGAATGATTGGATTTTTCATCTCTCACCGATAGATTTCCCGTCGCGGCAATCACCAAATCTCATACGGCACCCCACGTTGGAAGGCGTCTTCGTGAAATGCGATGAGACGGCGTTTGTCGTAGCGTCCACCGAATTCGAGAATCAGAAGCGGCTTGGATGCGGGACTCGTTGCCAAAATTGCATCGGGAAGTTTCTGACGACGACGATACGGTGCAAGTTGGTCTTCTCCGATCCATAGAGATAGGACTCGGGGCCGCTGTCGACGCACCGCCAAATACATTTCTGTGACCCCAATATCGTGGGCAACCTGAAACGGCCGTTTGATCCGACCTGAGCGTACACCACCGAATCGGCGTGTCCCCGCCATTGTGGGATAGTAGATCGTGGCCGGTCGATACCCTGCCATCCAGCGACGGCGCAAATTCCAAGCGACGCCGGCAAGATTGGGCATTCTATCGCCAGGCCGCCAAGTCATGAGGGGTTGGTGGAGCATGGTAACGTCAAGGATGACGGCTTGCGTCGCGGCTATCATGCCATGATTGGTAAGTCGTGCAAGCCGGCGTCTACAAGCAGTAACATGATATTTCGATGCACCCCAGCACGCACGAGCGATTTGATCGAGGCTTGCCATGCGTACAGAACCGCAGAGTATCGTGAGCAGTTCAGCATCTCGCTTAGTCAGTCGGCATTCGTATTCGCGTCTCATTAAACAGGTCTTGCTTCGGGCCAATCTGTAGTCACGACAATATTGTTCTGTTCATCGCGTTATTAAGAAGACGGAATGTGCACGTCGAGACGAACAGCGCCGTCGCATGGCAATCAGCGCCGCGATTTGAAAAGGACAGTGCGATTCGCGGGAAGTGTCACTTC
Organism: Pirellulaceae bacterium; assembly: GCA_041744735.1. Classification (GTDB taxonomy): domain Bacteria; phylum Planctomycetota; class Planctomycetia; order Pirellulales; family Pirellulaceae; genus JBGTKH01. The sequence continues at coordinate 4,210 of JBGTKH010000272.1, forward strand.
ATGACACTGAGCAAGCGACCGTATTAGGACGCATGTGTTTCCGAAGTCGTCAGACGAAAGTCCTTGCCACGACAAGCATAGCGACGACGTGTAGTGCCGCGCGGGGTGTGATTTCTTGGACGACACCACAAGCCGCGAATTACCATTCACGGATGAAGAACGAGTTCGCATTTCAACAAGGGAAAGGAACAGAACGTCGTGAAAATGGAATTAGATTCACTCCTGGAAGGTCTAGAAGCCAAATTATGGCTCCTGGTGATTGCCGAGATGGAAGTCCTGTTGGCTGAGGAAATACTCGCAACGCTGGAAGAATTGAGCACGCTTGCTGAGTCCAGTCGTCATACAGCGGGGGCAGGCTTTACACATCGTGCGAAGCGGCTCGAAGCCACAGTGGCGCGAATCGACGCCGAACTGGAAGCCATCGAGCGGTTGTTAACGGTCAACGCTGGCAAATCTTTGCGACCGACGAAACCGACTAGCGAATCGACTCGTAACGGCGAGTCGACTACAACGGCTGCCAGAAGAAATCGAGGTCGTCCGCGCAAACCGGAAGCAGAAGCCACGGCAAAAAGTGAAGAGTCGACAATAGACATCATTAACAATTAGGAGGCAATCTCGTGAGCACGGAACCTATTCATGTGATTCGGTTCGGCTTAATCAAATGCGAAATCCATCTTCGGCAGACCCGTGCCGGAGATCGGTTCAATGTGTTCATCAGCCGCTTGTTCCGCAACGGTGAAGCGTGGAGCGAGTCCAAACAATTTGGCCGAGACGATCTGCCCATCGTCTCCAAGGTGGCGGATATGGCGCATACCTGGATATTTGCGGTGCACCAAGATTCCAACCGCAGAATGGAGGAATAGTTGTGATGGTCTCTCAAATCGGTACCAATGGATACGACGGGAACGGCAAACCTCAACTGTTGAAAGCGCCCGAGGTTGCCAGGATAGTTTCGATTTCCACTCGCACGCTTTGGCGGCTGGTGAGTGCTCGCAAGTTTCCCGAACCGATTCGCATCGGTGGCAGCACTCGCTGGCGTGCGAAGGATGTGGAACGCTGGATTGAAGACGGTTGTAAGTAAGCTCCCCACGATCAAGAATGAATTCCGAAAGGGAAAGAAATATGGCGTCAATCTATAAACGAACTCAAGAAAGCGGCAAGAAACGGTCCTGCTGGTATATCGGATACAAAAACCACCTCGGCCAGCGGAAAACTGTGAAAGGATTCTCTGATCGATCAGCGACGGAACGCCTAGCTGCGCAATTAGAGGAAGATGCTCGGCTAGTCCGCCGGGGCTTGAAAGCCGCACCCGAGCAGGATGGCGAAGGTGCCATCGATCAGCACCTGAATGATTTTCGACGCCATTTGCAGGATCGAGACGTAAGTCCGTTACAAGTTGAGACAGTGACAACTCGCGTGAAGCGAATTATCAGTGGCTGCAAGTTCAGTCGACCCACGGCTATTCGCGTGACGGCAGTGGATAGCTTCCTCGCTCAGCTGCGTGACGAAGGACTCAGTAAGCAGACAACTAATCACTATGTCAGAGCATTTCGTCAGTTTTGTTTGTGGTTGGTCCGTACTAAACGGCTCACAGAAGACCCAACGGTCGAATTGAAAATGCTCAACGTCCGCGCCGACCTCCGCCATGAACGTCGGGCGCTCTCAGCCGAAGAATTCATTCGACTACTGGAAGCCGCGGAGCAAGGCTTTCCCGAAGTAGGCTTGACTGGAATTGATCGGGCTGCAATGTATCTCCTCGCGGCTTCCACTGGCTATCGGCGTGGCGAGATTGGGAGTCTCAAGCTGCGGGCCTTCAATTTCGAGACAACCCCGGCGACGGTAACAGTGCAAGCTGCCTATAGCAAACGGCGTCGGTGCGACACGCAAGTTTTGTCGAGCGAGGTGGCAGATTATCTTGGCATCTGGTTGAAGTCAAAGAGTCCCCGGCCGGAGGAGCTACTGTTCCCTGTGTCGGCTGCCGCAGGAGGTATTGATCGGCGCACTTCGGAAATGATTCAAAGAGATCTAGCAGCGGCTCGGTCAAAATGGCTCGACGAGGCTCAAAGTGCTGACGAGCGTGCCCAACGCGAAGAGTCTGACGTGCTCGTGTATCGAGATCGCGAAGGTCGTTACGCGGACTTCCATGCGATGCGGCATACGTTCATCACCAACCTGGGCCGCGCAGGCGTGACGCCGAAGACGGCGCAAAAACTTGCCCGTCACTGCGACATTCGGTTGACGATGAATGTCTACAGCCACACTGACCTCAGTGAGGAAACGGAGGCCATCAATCGCTTACCGCGTATGCTACGTTCCGGCGATGGCCGTGCGGCATTGCCTTTAAGCCCTAAGGAGGGAATCAATCAACCTTGTCCGCAGCATCTGGGGAGTGCGCACGAGACTCAACCCGACACGAATGGGCAATTAGGGGCACTAGGCAAGAGTGGGGCGTCTTTTCAAAAAGACCGCGGGCTGTTAACGCAAGATGTTGTCCAGACAGAAGTTGACGCTCCCAGTCACAACGCGTCGCAGGAGAATTGTAGTACGCCCGGAGGGGCTCGAACCCCCAACCCCTGGTTCCGAAGACCAGTGCTCTATCCAATTGAGCTACGGACGCAAAGAGTAGTCTTTTAGCATACGTTTTCGCTGGCAGAGGGACAAGCGACTGAGAAGAATTGCGGATAGGGGAGTGCGGATTGCGGAGTGGCTAAAAGCTGACAGCTAATGGCTAATAGCTTCTTACACCATCTTGCCCATCAACCATAAAATCGCCATTACCACGAGCATGAAGACGACGATCCACGCGCCGAATCGCGCTGCGTGGTTGAGAATTGGCGGCAATTCTTCGTGCCGCGTCGCGGCGCAGACCAAGCTCACGCTCACGATCAGCGGCACGGCGTACCACAGGCTCACGACCGCCAGTGGGGGAAGAACTGAGTGAAGTGGAATCGAATTGAGAAGTGCAAACATGTTTAATCCGTTACTACGAACTGCCGTCGGGTTTGGCGGGCTTGTCCCTGTCGTCATCTTTTTTCGGTTGTGGTTTGATGATAAGCGGTCCCGCGATGGCATCACAGATCACGAGCACATTGAGTAGTCCCGCGATTACCGTATACACGGTGCCGATCTCAAAAAAGGGATGCAACTCGACCGTCCACTTGGCAAGTTCATTGGGCTGCTTCGACATGTGGCCCGAGTCGTCTTTCCAATCCGTTGGGCCGTTCCGGGGTGGAGCCATGAAGCCGTTCCACAACAGCGGCTCGTCTTTGAGCATCCGCTGCCGCTGCACAAGCATGGGGGTGGCGGGGAGGCCGACGCCGAGTTGGCAAAAGTATTGCCAGCGGTATTGCTGTTCCCAGGGGACAGCCGCATACACGACTTTGCCTCCGCCGAGATATAAACCGTAAGCAAACGTGCCCAAAATGCAAATGAAAAACAACAATCCCTTGCCCGTGCGGCCTTGGTACATGTGGCCTAAGCCGGGGATGGCCCAGGCCAATATTCCGGCAAGCCACGGCCGTTTAAGCTCGATCACGACCGCATCACCAGGAGCGTCGGAACCAGCGGCGTTGGGGATGAGAACTTTGGCCATATGCTCAGTATTGGTCGATAATTGTGCGGACCACCAGCTTGCGCTGGCGGCTATTGAAATCGTGATCCACCATTTTAGAGTTTCGGCGAGCGTCATCCCAGGGCAGATTTGCCTCGGTAAGTCATGCCGCCAAAAAAGTATTCGCTGCGGCCAGCGAACTCTTGCCGGCGATATTGCTCACTTGAGTGCGACGAACACGCCAATAGCGGCCAGAATTGCGGCGGAGATTGCGAATATTTTCCAGTACGATGACGACTTTTCCGGTATGCCGCCGGCCTGCAATCGCTGCGTGAGATTAAGTCCAGTAATCGCGGGACCGCTCGTCGCTTCCGTCGCCGGTTGCTTAACGTAGATCAGTCGAGCCGCATTGGAAGTGCCGGCCAGCAAGCTTTCAATCGCCTCGGTAATCACAGCGGCATTGGCGGGGCGATCGGCGGGTTTCTTGGCGAGCATCTGATCCACCAAATCAGCAAACTCCGTGGGACAATCTCGGACCAAAACATCGAGCCGCGCGGGGGCCGATTCCAAGTGTTGATCGAAAATCGCCGCGAAACTCGGTCCATCAAATGGCACGTGCCCGGCAACCATTTCAAACACGATACAACCCGCCGCATAAATATCGAGTCGGCCATCGATGTCGTCTTGGCCGGTGATCTGTTCGGGGGGCATGTACCGCCAAGTCCCCACGGTTTGTCCGGCCAGCGTGAGCCGCGAGTCGTTGAGATCTCGGGCCAAGCCGAGATCGCCAAGTTTCACCAAGCCGTCTTCCGAGAGATACAAATTCGCGGGCTTAAGATCGCGATGCACGCAGCCGCGCTCATGCGCATGGGATAGCGCCCGACAGATTTGCGCGGTCACTTCGGCCGCCTCACGCCAAGGGAGTCGATAGCGCGAATTGAGCACATCCTTGAGCGTGCCACACTCCACCAATTCCATTGCACAATAAATACTTCCCTCATGAAGACCCGCTTCATAAACGCGGACGATGTTCTTATGATCAAGCTTTTTTAGCAGTGCCACTTCACGGACAAAGCGGCGCTGGACTTCGGGCTCCAGTTCTTTTGTGTTATGCAGGATTTTGACGGCGGCGCGTTGCTTCGTCTGTTGATGATGGGCTTCAAAGACGGCTCCGAATCCACCGCGGCCTAGACAGCGGCCAAGCACGTAAGGACCTACTGATTCCGCGATTGTGGGCATCGGACGCAATTCCTTGCGCGAGTGAGAAAGAGTTATGAACGTGGCAGCTTGCTGGACACTCACGGACATTCTATCACTGAGAGTAACGGTTTCCCAACAGTTTTTTTGTGGCGAAGCCGCAAGCGGTTTGGCATATATTCTGACAGGTCCACAGAGATTTTTTATGATTCGATCTATTTTGTTGCTGATTTGGCTGCTGCTGGCACAACTTTCCCAGGGCGAAGCACTCCCCGGGGTGACTGGCCGGGTCGAGCATCATGCCGACTTCCCCGCGCGGGAGTTATTGCCGCGGCACGTTGATATCTGGCTCCCGCCGTCGTACGGCTCAAGTTCTGACAAGCGCTACCCGGTCGTTTACATGCAGGATGGACAGAATCTGTTTGACCCTAAGAAGTCGTTCATCGGCGTCGATTGGGGAGTCGACGAGGCGATGACCCGCTTGATTGCGGAGGGAAAAATTCGCGAAGCGATTGTCGTGGCGATTTGGAACACTCCTAACCGCACCAAAGAATATCTGCCCGAGCGGCCATTTCGCGAGTATCTTAACGCTGAACGTCGAGAAGCTGTTTTCAAAGAGCTCGCCATTGGAGGTGGTGCGCCGCTGACTGTCGATGATCTTCGCGGCGATAAATATTTGAAATTTCTGGTGACGGAACTGAAACCCTTTATCGACAAGACTTATCGCACTCACCCAGAGTGCGCGAACACGTTCATCATGGGTTCGTCGGGCGGGGCGTTCATTTCGCTTTATGCCATTTGCGAGTATCCCCACGTGTTCGGCGGAGCGGGGAGCGTGTCGGGACACTATCCGCTCGGGGACGGCATGTTGGTCGACGCGTTTCGCCATCGACTTCCCGATCCGCGTTGTCACAAACTCTATTTCGATTTCGGCACCGAGACGCTCGACAAGAATTACGAACCGTTTCAATGGCGGATGGATGAGGTCGTTGCGAAACGCGGTTATGTGCGGGGGTGTAATTGGCTTACTTGCAAGTTCCGAGGGGCGGACCACTCGGAGCGCTCCTGGCGAGCGCGGGTTCATTTTCCGCTCGAATTTTTCTTACGCAAAGAATAGTTCAATTATGAACAAGTTTGGCGGCAAACGCCGCCGGTAAATTGAGGTTGTTTGACAATCGAAATGTCATCAAAAAAAACGCCCAGGGATTGCAATCCCTGGGCGTTGGTGTTTGATACAAAGGTTGAGCATTCTCACGCGGGCTGTAGCTCGCGCTTGCGGTCGGCGATGATCTCGGTTTGGATATTGCCCGGCACCGGCGAGTACTTGCTCAGTTCCATCGTGAATGTGCCTTGACCCTGGGTTTGACTGCGTAAATCGGTCGAGTAACCAAACGTCTCCGCGAGCGGCACTTCGGCGATGATCTTGGTGATCTTGTTCATTGTGTCGGTGGAAACCACCATGCCGCGCTTGCTGGAAATCTGACCCACGACGGGGCCTTGGAAGCTTTCAGGACATTCGAT
>JBGTKH010000273.1:0-11551 GCA_041744735.1 Pirellulaceae bacterium
TTCCCAAAGCGGCGACGAGTCGCCGCACTCCAAATCATTGCCTCGCGCTCACGACCGTACGATTACGAAAACTACGTGCTGACGCTCGAATGGCGCTGGCCCGAAGGCAACGACGGCGGCAACAGCGGCGTGCTGGTCCACGCCAGCTCCCCCAGTGCCCTTGGCATCTGGCCCAAGTCAATTGAAGTCCAACTGTTCCGCGGCAACGCCGGCGACTTCTGGATCATCGGCACCGAACTGAAAGTGGAAAACGAAGCCGAACGTAAACTGGGCCGCCGCCACGTGAACCTGACCGACGATTCCGAAAAGGAAATCGGCCAGTGGAACCAAATGGAAATCACCTGCAAGGGCGACGAAATCCTGGTCAAAGTCAACGGCGACCTAGTCAACCACGCCACCCACTGCAGCGAAACCAAAGGCGCCATCTGCCTGCAATCCGAAGGGGCGGAGGCGCACTTTCGCAACGTCAAACTGATACCGCTTAAATAAAGTTAGCGTGTAGCGCGACTAATCTCATCCGTGTGTGCCTCTCTCTTGAATCCATGCGTCGCCACTTTCAGGCGAGCTTGGCGCCTGCAATCACTCCACAATGAATTAGTGTCGGAATTAGCTTACTAGTCGTGAGCCCGGCGTCGCTGAGCCACGTACGGTATTCGGCGGCGCTGTAGGCGCGGCCTTCGGTGAGGGTGAAGAGGGCGGCGGAGTAGAGGGCGATGGGGAGCGGGCCGTCGAGTGTGTCGTTCAGGAAGACGTCGTGAATCAACAGCCGGCCGCCGCCGGGAAGTGCGTCGGCACAGCGTGCAATGAGGTGCCGGCATTCGGGTTCGTCCCAATCGTGCAGGACGTTGGAGAGCAGAATCACGTCGCCGCCCGCGGGCAACGGGTCGCGAAACATGTCGCCGGCCAGGCAAGTCAGGCGGTCGGCCACACCGTATGACTCGGCCATCTCGGCGGCGACTTTCAAAACTTCGGGCCGGTCGAGCACGATGGCTCGCAGCGCCGGGTTCTTTTGCAGAAATGCGATGCTGTAAACGCCCGTGCCGCCACCGACGTCGAGCAACTGCCGCGCGCCGTCCAGCGGCATTTTCTCGGCCAGCACCGGCGCGACGTTTTTCGCCCGCCCGGCCAGCGCCAACGTAAAATGACGCGCCGTCGCCTCTTGTTCCATCGCCGATTCGATGCCGTCGCGATAGATGAACGCAGCGCCCGCATCGTCGTGGTCCGCGCCCGCCGGCCGATTGGTTCGCAGCCGTTGGACCATCTCCAACACGCCCGGACTTTGCGCGGCCAGTCCAATGTAGTCGCTGACGTCAAACGGACTGCCTGGCAGCAGATGCTCACGAGCCAGTGCCGTCAACTCCAACGCCCCGTCGTCGGTCGCGGCCAACAAACCAAACGCTCGCAGCGCCGTGATCATCACCACCGCCGGCCGCTGCTGGAGCCCCAACTCGCACCGCAACTCGTCAAAAGTCTTCGGATCATGCGACAACCGCGCGAAGACGCCAAAGTGAGCGACTGCGGCGGTTAACAGCTCAGTCCCATAACTGCCGCGGAAGATTTCGAAGATGGAGGTCGGATCAACACGCGGGGCGTACAGGGCGGAGAGCGGCATGGCTTATTTTTAGGAACGACTCAGGAATGAATTCGGCGACCGTAGCATGGGCCCCCGGCCCGTGCGCTTTCCCCGTCTCGAGCTCACGGGCCGGGGGCCCATGCTACGGCTGGATCGCCGTGTCGAAACGGCTCTGAATTAACTCGTCCATTTGCCGTCGTTCTTCCGGTGTTGCGGCGGAACGGAGGCGGGCCAGCGACGCGCGCACTGCGCGATTGAGGCGGGACGTTCGGCCCGGTTCGATTTGTTCCAAGGTGGCATCAACGCCGCGCTGCGATTCATGCGCGGATTCCATCAGTTCGATCAGTTTCACCAACGTATAAAATGCGCCCATCGTCTCACCGCTGTTCTCCTGCCCAAGAGCCAGCAGCCGCAGGTACTCGGCACGCTGCGCGGTCGAGTCGATCAGTTTTTCAACAGCCGCCGCCGCTTCGCGATTCGCGGCGTAATCTGTCCGCAGGGCGGCTAGCGTCTCGCGGATCAGCAGCGCGCGAATACTGACACTCTGCGGCTGCAGGTCGTGAGCCCGCCGTAGCACGGCCAGAGCATCGCTCTGCCGGCCATCGGCCAGCAGCAGTTTGGCGTGTAATTCGAGCGCCGCGGCGTCGTCCGGATTCTTCTTCAGCGATCGCTCGACCGATGGCCGCAGTGGCTCGCGCTGGTAATAAGTGGCCAGCACGTCAACGCCGTGGGAAATGATTTGGTCTTGATGAGCGAAAAGGTTGCCGAGTACGCGGTCGGTGCTGGCTCGCTCCACGATTCTTCCTTCAGCCACGTCGATCTTCAACAATTCCGACGCCGTGGTTGGCAAGAAATAATGGCGCCCGTAGAGAAACCCGCGGCCGCTGGGCAGCGCCTCGAACATGACAGGCTCGGCCCAAGCCGCCGAACTATCCGAAAGCTTGACGGCCGTTACCTCATGTTTGCCGACCAGAACCGCATGCTCGCCGTGAATGCCTGCCACGAACAGCATCTCGCCACGCAGCCGTGGCCAAAGCCACAGCGAGTTTCCATTCTGTGGATCGATGCAATGTAGATCGTCCGAATCGATCGTGGTGACAAGAACTCGGCCCGCAGCGGCGAGCGCAGCCGTATCCTGCCAGCCCGCAAGAGGCAAGCTGATACTACGGAAAAACCTATCCGATTGGAGCTGAATTTCGTTCGTCGGCGTATATGCGTAACGCCAAAGCTGGCTTCGTTCCTTCGCGTCCACGCCGATGATGACACCGGCTGCCGTTGGACACACGACAACTCCGTTAATATAGGCAAGCGTGGCTCCGGCCAGTCGCCGATTCATGCCGTACAGGATGTTTTGTTTGCCGAGGTCGAACAACTCCAGCGACCAAGATTGCTTTCCCGTTTTGGTATCGAGCACCACCAGATGAATCTGGGCTTGCATCTCGGCCAGCACGTACAGTTGACCTTCGACAGGCAACGGAGCACCGAGGAAAAACGCGCCGGCCAGTTTGGGTTCATCGCGGCCATCGCTTCCACCGACCATCCACCGCATGCCGCCTTCATTTTGAAGATCGAGAGCGACCAGCGTGTTATATGACTTTGGCAACCCGGGATAGGCCGAACGCAGTCGGTCGGCGGCAGCGATGGGAGTTTGGGGCACCACGTTCGGAAAGGCATAACCGAGATCGTCCAGCAGAAACACCGACTGGCCGTCGCTGCTTAGTTGGTGGTATGACCCATCGAAGTGCAATCGTTGGTCAAGTTCCCACGTGCGAGTCATGTCGCTTTGCGGAGGCAAAGGATCGCGTTGCGGTACGCGACCTCGGACGTCATCATCCCAAGGGTACTCCCAGATTCGTTTTCCGGTCTTGAATTCGACCGCAATAAGACCGCTCATCGTTCTCGTCAACACATACTGACCGACGGTCAATGGCCGCAGTCGAGGCAGCGCTGGCAAACCCTTTTCCAGGTGATCATTCCGAGCGGCCATGACAAGCTGCTCATCATGGAAATCATTGACCGTAGGCACAATCCAGCGCGGCTCGTGTAGCGGCAGCGAGCATTCATCCCTGGGCTCGACGGCCATTGCCATGTAACGAGTGCTGATGAGCATGGCGAAGACGACTGTCGCGCCGCTGATGATCAGCTCCAGCAGTTTGAAAGGACGAGCCATATGCGCCTCCGTGATGCGATCAGCAGCTTGCCGCGGGTGGCTGCGACGAGTTTCCAGCATCCGATAGTTTACGAAAGTGCCCGCCGATCTGGCAAACTGCCAGACCGTCCGGTGATGATACCATTTGGGGTCGGGTGTTCAATAATTCATTTTTCGCGGCTCGACGCGCCGCGGTGTGCATCGACGATTCCGGCGAAAAATGAATTATTGAACACCCGACCCCGGCAATTAACAAGCAGTTGGCGATTCACTGCTGCCGGCGCGTCGCGGGGGTTGTCGACTTGATCGACCAAACGGACGTCAATCCACACGCGGCGGAGTCGCTGAACTGACGAGATCCCGTCGAACGTTTGTGCCACCGACCGAGTTCGCAGCACTGCGTCCCCTTCCGCACTCCCTGTTGGGTCGCGGTTAAACGATTCGGCGCTGCACAGTCGGAAGCTACGAGTTGCAGTTTTGCCGCGCAAGGCTAATCAGACTCGTCAGTTACGACTGCGGAAGCGAGCCGACGCGAGGCGGACTCAACGCTAAATCTTCGTTAAGTTCTCGTTAAGATGGTAGCCCGCCTCTTGCGGCTTTGCTAGCAGTCGCGACAATTGGTAGAGTAGTTTTTCGTCCCTGCACATGTTTCACGTGCAGCGGGAAGGTTAGAGGCTTTCCCCATGTAAGCGAAGGAGCCGCGCATGCCTATCACGCCTTTCCAGGAGCATCGGAACCGGTTGAAGCGAAATCCCGCCTGCCGCTTCATTCCCTTCGATCAGTTTTGCCGATTGGCGACGTCCAGAATGTCTTTGGTCCGCCGCGACGAGCCGGACGCAGCCTTGTTGGGGCTGTTTGACACGGAGGCCGGCGTGCAATACGTAACCGAGGAAGAGAACCTGCTAAGCCACTTCACGGCGAACCCCCGTTGAGCTGAATCGGGGGAACAGAGTCGCAAACGTCAACTGTGGGTAGTGGTACAAGTTGCCGTAGCGGAAGTGGTGACACTTCCGAAGTCTCACGACTTCGGCTACCAAAATGTACCACTACCCAACTGTGCGTCCGCGCGTTCAATTGCAGTTGGCCATCTTTTCGAGGCGCGGAAAGCGGTGACCGAATAGCAGCCGCTCCCACCATGTCGCCATCCGCAGGTTCGTGCTGTCCGCGTTCAACAGATGTTCCTTGCCGCGCCGGGTACGCAGCAGCACCTTGTTATCGTCACGCGATTCCGCCACGACCCAGAACTTGTCCACAACGTAGCTGTATTGCTCGCCGTGCGGCGCTGGCTCGACCAAGCGCGCCCGCGGGCCGGGCCGGGTGCTGCGCTTGGTCATGCGGTAGACGACCAGATCGCCAGGTTTCAGCTTGCGTTGGATCATCGAAAACCTCGGAAATTACCGGCGAATTCCAGGCAACATTCATCATAATATCAATTCTCCATAGATTGTGCAAATGTAGTTGACTTCGCCGGAAACAATTTTCCACCTGCGAGACTTCAGCCTGACCGACGAACATGGTGCGCAATGCTGGCTATGAAGGCCGGCTATGAAGTGGCGGGACTTGGCCGGTCGCGTTTGACGAGAACTTAGACGCAGGGCACCAGGATCAGCGTCAAGAAGGTCGAGACGACCATGCCCCCGATTAACGCGCGGGCCAAGGGGATCATGGCCTCACCGCCGGGTGCCAGATGGATCGACAGGGGCAGCATCGAAGCCACGAGCACCGCGGCCGTCATCAAGATGGGGCGCAGCCGAATCTGTGCCGCCGTCAGCACGGCGCGTCGCACGTCGTAACCGCGCTGGCGCAGCGCACCCGCGATCCAGTGAATACGCCGCGGCTGCCGATCACCGCCACAACGGTTCGATGAGTCCACGACATCAAGTCTCAGATGTCCCGCAGAATCTCCTCGGCCGCGTTCTTGCCGCAGGCGCCCATCACGCCGCCGCCGGGATGACTGGCGGCGCCGCAGAGGTAGAGGCCGTGAATGGGTGAGCGGTGATCGGCCCAGCCAGCGACCGGGCGCAGGCAATACAGTTGGTTCAAATTCATCGCCCCTTGCATGATGTGGCCGCCGGTCAAGCCGAACGTGCGTTCGAGATCGAGCGGACTGAGCACCTGCCGGTGTTCGATGGCGGCTGGCACGTTCGGCGCATATCGCGCGAGCAGCTCGATGCAGCGGTCGGCAAAATCCTCTTTAATGTCGTCCCATCTTTTGCCATCGGCCAATCGGTACGGCGCGTATTGCACGAACAACGACATCAGGTGTTTGCCATCGGGGGCGATGGTCTTGTCGACGCTTGTGGGCAACGTGATTTCCAGAATTGGTTCACTGCTCGGCCAGCCGTACTTGGCGTCGTCGTACGCGCGTTCCAAATAATCCATCGTCGGGCCGATGTGCATCGTGCCGTGATGATGCGGACCAATTCCGTCAGCGGGCAGACACGTGAATCGCGGCGGCTCAGACAGCGCCACGTTGATTTTCGCCGAGGCCGACGAGTAATCGATCTTGACAATCGCCTGTCGAAAATGATCGGGCAATTCGCCAGGTTCGAGAAACTTCTCGAACGTCAGATGCGCGTCGACGCTCGATGCAACAACCGGCGACTCGATCAACGTTCCGTCGGCCAGACCGACACCTTTGACTCGCCCGCCGGAAGTAAAGATGCGGCTCACTTCCACCTCGCGGCGAATCTCCACGTGCAGATCACGGCAAGCCTTTTCCAGCGAGTCCGCCAGCCCGCCCATGCCGCCCTGAACGTAACCCCACACACCGCGGGCTCCGCCGGCTTGTCCCATCACGTGATGCAGCAGCACGTACGCAGTGCCGGGCGCGGATGGCGGCGCGAATGCGCCGATGATCGCGTCGGTGGCCAATGTCGTGCGGAGCACTTCGGCCTCGAACCAGCGCTCCAAAATCGGCCGCGCGGCGCCTGTCAGCAGTTCAATCGCTTCCGGCAAATCGTCGCCGAGCGCCGTCAGCGACTTGTACAACTCCCAAATTTTTCCCGTGTCGCGCAGCCGCTTGCCGATGCCGATATTTCGCCACTCTTTGGGCAGCGGCAGCGGATCGGGAGCCGCTTTCGCCAGCACCGGCTCAAGCACTTGAGCCACCCGTTCCAGCAGTGCCTCGTAGCGCGGATACGCTTCAGCGTCGCGCTGGCTGAATTTGGCGATCTCGCGGCTATTCTGCCGCTGATCCGGCCCCATCAACAAATAGCGGCCGTCCAACAGCGGCGTGAACGACGACGGGCTCCGCGGCAAGATCGTCAGCCCGTAATGCTTCAGCCGCAGATCGCGAATGATCTCCGGCAAGAACAAGCTGATTACATACGCCGCCGTCGAAACCTTGTAGCCCGGCCACAATTCTTCGGTCGCCGCGCAGCCGCCCAGCACGTGCCGCCGCTCGAGCACGCACACCGATTTTCCCGCCTTTGCCAAGTACGCGGCCGCCACCAACCCATTGTGTCCGCCGCCGATGACGAGGCAATCGAAGTTTCGTCGTTCCATCCTGTTTGTCAGTTGTCAGTTGTCATTGGTCAGTTGTCATTGGTGTCATTGGTGTCATTGGTCGTTCGCCATTCAACTCCATGACGAGCGGCGGAATCGCGCAGAATCAATTTCGCCGGCTTGGGATGACAGTTGGAAAGCGAGTGATTGTAGTTGTCTACGTTGGCTATCGAAAGGGTTGCCGAAATGGGGTAGTGGTACAAGTTGCCGTAGCGGAAGTGGTGACACTTCCGAAGTCTAACGACTTCGGCTACCAAAATGTACCACTACCCGAAATGGCGACACAATTTGACACTCCCCGCGGTGCGGGTCTAGGCCGGTTTTGCGGAAAACCGCACCGCTTTTGGGATAACGTGCGAGCTAAGGTGTAGGTGTTGTCAGGGGATACACTTTGTTTTTGAGCAATCGCAACGGGCGGTTGCGGACAGGGATGTATCCGCCGAAATCTCAATCCAACAGGGGCAGTTGAAATGGGAAACAACCATCGTACTACAGTTGAGTTAGATGCAGCGCCGAAGGAACCGACGCTTGTGAAGCACATTATGACGAGCAACGTGAGAACGGTTCACCCCAAAGCGATCACCATGCAGGTTACGCGGCTCATGGCGACCTACGACATCCGGCATCTTGTCGTGAGTGAAGATGCAGTGCACGTACTCGGCGTGATTTCGCAGCGTGACTTGCTAAAGCACATTACACGCTGTTTCACGGACAATGTGCCGCCGTCGCGCACCGAAGTCTGGGAATTCATGAACGTCGTCGTCCTTACCATCGAACCGGAAAAGCCGATCTATGAGGCGGCCCAGTTGGTGGAACAGCGAAAAATCGGCTGTCTGCCGGTGGTGGACGAAAAGAACCGCTTGGTTGGAATCATCACTCGTTCCGATCTGTTACGACACATGGGCAAGTCGCTGAAAAATCGCATGCAGGAGAACGGCGGGATCGCGGTTTAAGTGGAAATTAGCCGCTGGCGCGTCGAGTTGGTGCGGGGACAACTCTGGTCCGGCTCACTCCGGCAGCTTGCCTTCGACGATCTCCTGCTCCCACTCATCCATCAATGGCCAGTCGATGGCGCAGGTGCCGAAGTCGGCCATGTGCAGATAAGTTTGCAGCCGCGCGATCGTGCTATCGACTAGGGCGTTGTCCTTGTGAAAGATGGGGCCGTGACTGGGCAGCAGCCATTGGACGTCGCTGTCGCGGATTCGCCGTAGCGACTTGATGAACTTTGGCAGATCGCTGCCGTGATGGCAATCGATCGCCCCGACGCCGCCGTCGCGATAAATGTTGTCACCGCTGAATAGCAGATTATCGAGACGGAACGACAACTGGCTGTCCGTGTGCCCGGGCGTGTGCCAAACCTGTAAGTGAAGATCGCCGACCGCGATTGTGTCGCCCTCGCCGATAGTCTTGTCGACCTTCACGGGCGGCATGTCCATGTGGATGTCTTGGGCCGTGATTTCGGCAAACGTTTTCAGTTTGTCGCCGGACTCCAGCGGCAGCGCCGCTAGCGGGTGCGCGTACACCGTAGTGCGCAGCAGTTGCTTGGCCTTCGCTAAGCCTTGAATGTGGTCGACGTCGGCGTGTGTGGCGATCAGCGCCTTGCATTGCGACAGCGGGAAATCCAACTGGCGGATCAGTTCAATGACTTCATCGACCGTGTCTTCATAGCCGATGTCGATCAGAATCCACTCGTCGCGATCGTAAATCAAATACACGTTGCAGCCGATGATATGACCGGCTTGGAAGTTGATTTCGATCACGTTTGCGAAGACGGGCTTCCGCTCCAACATTGCCGGTTCCTTACGTCGCGGTGATGGCCGCGCTGCGTTGTTCCAAATGCCGAAGTCAATGACGCGCCGATACGCTGCGACTGCGATTCTAGAGAGCGGCGGCAATTCGTTCAACCAGCTTCGATATAGTGCCGCGGTTGTTGAGACTGCCTCTCAGTTGCCGGCGGATTCACTGGCCACAATCGCTGCGAGTCCTTCGCGATACGATGGATGAACGAGCGTCGGCAACAATTCACTCATCATTTTGGCGTTACTCACGCGCTTATCGCTGCCGGCACGCTGTGCGGCCGGCGAGTCTAGCGGCGGCTCTGCAAACTGCGGTTGCCCGGTGTCGAGCAGTCGAGCGAGCTCGCAATAATATTCGCTCCGCAGCACCGGATGGCCATCAGAAACCAAGTACGTGCACGGCGGCACGGCGCGAGCCTCGGCCGCCAATACGATGTCGGCCGCATCTTCGACGTGGATCAAGTTCAAATAGCCGTCGCTGGGAGCGGCGATGGGCCGGCCGGCTTCAATGTCGTGGCGACGCGGAATGCGGCCCGGTCCGTAAATACCCGCCATCCGCAGCACGATGGCGCGCGAACCCAGCGGATGCTCGGCCAACAGATGTTCGGCCGCGAGACAGGCTTTGCCGCCTTCACGAGTCGGCTCGCACGGTGACTGCTCATCGACCCACTGGCCGTCACTTTGGCCAAAGACGCCGGTCGAGCTGATGTAGATGAACCGTGTCAAGGTATCAGCAAGTGCGGCCAGCGCATTTCCTAGCCCGTCAACGTACACGTCGCGAATCGTCTTGGCCGCAGTGCGATCGTATCCGACTGCGAACAGCACCGTGTCGACGGCGGGCAAACTGTCCAACGACTTGGCGACGGTCAAATCGGCCACAATCGGCTGCAAGCCATCGGCGGCCAACTCGACGGCCCGATTCGCAGACCTAGTCACCGCGAAAACTTCCTCGCCAGTCTTGAGCCAGCGTCGCGCGACACGGCGGCCGAGATAGCCGCAACCAAAGACCAGCTTTGCCATTACGATCCTCGTGACCCCGTCAAATTCGCGCCTAATTGCAATAGTATCGTGGCTCACCGACGAAAATTTGCCGGGAACCATAATGTTCACGCAACCGTCAGAATTTCTCCGATCAGACCAAACCGCGAGAGTTTTGACACGCGGCCGGGTTACATCGTATAACATCTGCTGGCGGTTCGGGGGGACCTCCGTCAGCCGTCCGCTCAATTCAATACTCCAGGAAGACGGAACATGAAACAAGGCCCGCATCGAACTTGCACGTCGGCACCTCTCATCCGTTTGCTGTTCTTGACTCTCCTGCTGCTCTTCATTCCGCTCGTTTCCCACGCCCAGGAAACCGCCGCCGACTCTCACTTGACCGCAATCTTTTCCGGTGGCACACCGGAAAGCGTGTCCGATCTGAAGGCGATGCAGGAACACCTGCAGAAGCTGATTGAGAAAGTCACGCCCAGCACCGTCGGCGTGCGCGTCGGTGCGGCTCAAGGCAGCGGCGTGATTGTTAGCAAAGACGGTTATGTGCTCACCGCGGCACATGTGGTCGGCAAGCCGAACCGCGACGTGGCGTTTCTGTTGCACGACGGCCGCACGGTGAAGGGCAAAACGCTGGGCATAAACACCGGCATCGACGCGGGGCTCATGAAGATCACCGATAAAGGCGAATGGCCGTTTGTGGAAATGGGTGTCTCGTCGCAAGTGAAAGAGGGCCAGTGGTGTCTGACCACAGGGCATCCCGGCGGCTATCAGCGAGGCCGTAAGCCCGTCGTGCGGTATGGCCGCGTGCTGACGCTGGGCGACGGCATGATCATGACCGATTGCACGCTGGTCGGCGGCGATTCCGGCGGCCCGCTGTTCGATATGGACGGCAAAGTGATCGGCATTCACAGCCGCATCGGCGGTCCGCTGACGGCAAACATCCACGTGCCGGTAAACACCTATCGCGACACTTGGGACCGTTTGGTCAAGGGGGACGAGTGGGGCGATTTCCCTGCAGGCGGCCCGTACATCGGCGTGCAGGGCGACCCGGCATCGAACCTCGCCAAAATCATCGAAGTCTACCCCGGTACGCCCGCGCAGAAGGCTGGCATCAAAATCGGCGACGTGATTCTGAAGTTCGATGGGCAGCCGGTGACCGACTTTGCCTCCTTGGCCGCTCTCGTCGGCGAAAGAGATCCGGGCGACAAAGTCAAACTGCAAGTGCGCCGCGATGAACAGACCGTAGAACTGGAACTGGTGATCGGCACGCGAGGTAGTTAGAATGTTGTCGAGGCTGCGGCCGTTCTTCTCCCATCGTGCAACCCAACGCCCACTAGGAGTCGAAATGTGATGAAGCTGAATCCAATCCGCAAATTGCTATGTCTCGCACTGGTCCTTGGCTGCTGCCTGACCTGGATGCCGTTGGAGGTTCGCGCCGACGAGACACCCGAAGTCCAGCGGCGCGGCCGACCGGCGCCGCGCAACGAGCAACCGGAGGCACCGGCCGACGAGCAAGACCCGGACGCCGCCGAT
>JBGTKH010000274.1:0-11048 GCA_041744735.1 Pirellulaceae bacterium
GTGTACTGCGGCATGTAGCGGCAGATCTGCGAACTGATCCACTTGGCGCGATGGGCGACCTTGCGGACGCTGGAAATCAAATGAGCAAGTGATTCTTTATCGCCGCTGTATTGCTGATCGTTGCTTAACGTCTGCAAACGATTCCAGAATCGTGATTGGTCGTAGCTATGCAATTGGCGTAACATGACGCTCTACCCCATACCGGGAATCGTTGGGTCGTACTTCTAAGATTCGGAACTCTCGCCGCGAAAGTCAAGATGGCGTGGTACAATGATGGGCGGGAGAACATACCATGGAGACTGCCACAATGGGCAAGGTCGTTGTCGCTGCAACGATTGAGAATTTGGACGATGTGTTTGAGGTCGGCAAGGGGATGCGACAGTTGGATCAAGTGCGCTGTGTCGACGTTAGCGACGCGCTCGTGGATACCGGGGCCACGTTCCTGTCCTTGCCACGGCGCCACATCGTGCAATTGGGGTTGCAGCCCTTTCGCAAGCGCAAGGCACGCACCAGCGGCGGCATCATCGAGTTTGACATGTATGGCGCCGTGCGGCTCACCGTGCAAGGGCGTGAATGTCTCGCCGAGGTCGCGGAAGTTCCCGATACGTGTCCTGTCTTGATTGGTCAGTTGTCGCTGGAAGCGCTGGATTTCGTGGTTGATCCGATTGGTCAACGGCTGATTGGAAACCCAGACCACGGCGGCGAACATATGATGGATCTGTTTTGACCTCGACAAGGGCCAACTATTCAATCCGCCACACCGTGATTGTCTTGCCAGCCGCGATCAACAGCACTCGATCATTACCAAATCGTGCGGCGGCTAAGCCGGTCAATTCTTCGCCGTAGTGAAATGCGTCTACGAAGTCGCCGTCGTCGCTGATGATGTGGATTGAGCCGTTGGGGCCGGCCAGCAGCCATTGGCCGCCGGGGCGATCGAGGAAGCTGCCGGATGTGACGAACTGAATCTGAGTGCGAAAGACACCCAGCGGCAGGTTGTAGCTCCACTGTTCCACCAGGTCGCGATTGAGCCCAACGGCCACCAAACCGCCGTCTTCGTTGTACGAGATGCCGCAGTAGGCCGTGGGCCGGTCGCCGCCGAACTGAGCGGCGAAGAGTTGGTGGATCGCGCGGCCGTTGACGTTGATCTCCGGATCGTGCTTGCCGAATTCGTTCAGCGGCACGATGCTGCCGCGGTCGCTGGTCACGAGCAGCTTGCGCGACGCGCCGTCGTTTGGTGCAACCGCCAAGGACAACACGGTTGGCACAATGCGGTTGCTCCACAGTCGCCGGCCGTCAGGCGTCACGCTGTGCACGCCCAGCAAGCTCCAATAGCCGACGTACAGTTCCGGCTTGCCATCGTCGTCCAAATTCGATAATTGCACATCCATGATGCCGTCGTGGTCTTGTTCGGCCGGCGGATAACTGAGCAGCCGTTGCCAGTTTTCGTCGAACAAGTGGACTTGCTGACTGCGCACGGCACTCGCGGCGAAGTACCGGCGACCATCGTTCGTGGTCACCGTGCACAGGTAACTGACCGCCGCTTTGTCGGGCAAGTCAAGTTCGTGTGACGCGACGACTTTTCCTTGCTCGTCCAGCTCGGCGACCGTGCGCCAACCGTCGTGCACGATGATCCGCTGCTCTTGTTGCGGTGTGCTGATGACCAGGATGTTGCCCGGCGCTTTCAGCTCGCTGCACGTCCATAGCTTGGAAAGCTTCAAATGTCTTGGATCGGAGCGCGGCGGAATCTTTGTTTCGGGCAGTTCGATGACGGTGGTTTGGTCGCTGCCCGGCTCACCGGATGCTCCGACAGCGGCTAGTGCGCGATGATAGGTGGCTAGGTCGTTTTCGTAATGGGCCAGCAGTTCCGCCGCTAAATTCTCGCCGGCCAGTAGGCGACCGAGCACGACCGGCAACTGCTCGGCCAGATTCGGATTCGCGCCGACTTCGAAGATGTGCAACACGCCTTGCGCATCGAGCACCACGAGCGTCGGGGCAAACGGAATCTGGAATACGTCGCGGCCGTACGCGTCCAAGTCACGAGCGACCGGCACGCCAACCTTCCAACCGTCGACCAACTGACGAAGCTGCAAGTTGCTGACCGACGACGGCTCGGTGCAAACTGCCACGAACTGCACGCGGGCATCGTTGCGAACAGTGTCGCGCACTTGATTCAGTTGCTCCAACGACGTGCGGCTGGCCGGATGATCGTTGAACCAGACCAGCACCGCGATTTTGCCCTTAAGCGAATCTCGCGAGACCAGGCTGCCATCGAGCGACGCGAACGAAAAACCAGCGGGCCGCTTTCCAAACAACTTCGATGGCAGCGGCTGTGGCGGCAGCACAAACGCGCGGACCTGCTTCGCATCGGCCGGGATCTCAAAGCGAAACTCTTCATCATTTAGCTTGTCGCCGAATCGCGCGTCGGTAAAGTCAGCAGCAAGCTGCACGTCGCTGACCGGCCCCGCTTGGCCGATTTGCTGGGCCAGTTCATTCGTTGGAAACTCCAGACGGCGCAACAGGTAATCGTGTTGGTCGACCCAGAACACGAACGATCCTTCGACCGTTTTGACTTCCACGCGCTGGCAGGGATGGTTGTCGATCGATTCGGGCGACAGCAGATTCCTCTCGACCTGCTCGTCGAACACCGTCTCCAACGGTTTCTCCGACAGCAGCAATTCCAATTGCGCCGGATGCCGCCCAAGCCCGCTGCTGATCGCGTCGCGCAGGATCTCGTCCGTGTGTAGTTCGGGCAGCGTGATGACCGCGGGAGCCGGACGGACGACGACTTGTCCGTCGATGTCGCCGGTTTGCTCGTCGCGAATTTTGGCGTGCAGTGTTTTGCCGTCGCAGGCCAGCGTGACTTGATACGCGCGGAGGCTCAGCTTATTCGGCCGCTCGAGCTTCACGATCAGATCGGCCTGATCTTCGTGCAGTTCGCCCGCTTGACGGTAGCTGATGCGCACTTGCCCGTTGTCGCGATACGACGTTGCGTGCTGATAGGCGTCGATCATTTTTTTGAGCACGTCGTCCGCCGACGTGACCGTCGTCGCATCGCTACCAGCCGATTCGCTGACCGGTTTACTCGGCGCGACGTTGCTGCTGCCACAGCCCGAAACGGCCGGTGCAGTCGAGATCAGAATCCCGAGATAAAACAATACCGCTGTGCTTTGCGGAACTGCGAAACGGCTGACGTTCGCTGGTACGACGGGCCTCCGAGCCCGTCGTTGTGCACAAGTGCAAGTCGTCGGGGACGACGGGCTCCGACGAAGCCCCCGACGAAAGTCGGTGGGAACAGTCACTCGCACGCCGAGGCAGAGGGCGTGACCACTCCCACCGACTTTCGTCGGGGGCGTCTTATCGCGTATCGGGCATCCTGTAGGTACAAGACGTGACACTCCCACCGACTTTCGTCGGGGGCGTCTTGGGCTCGGAGGCCCGTCGTACGAAAGCAATTCAAAGTTGGCCGCTCGCATTAGCAAATCCTCCGTGACCTGAATAATCGGTGAATTATTCGGGATTCCGCGGCCTGCGTAAAGCTCATCTGCTTGACCACCTTCGGCGAAAAGGACTATCATTCGGACATGTCACATTTTCTACGATATGGTGTTGATTCCACGTTGCAAATCGATTTGCCGCAGGAGGCGCTGTTGGCCGATTGCACGGCGCCGCGAGTCACGCCGCTGGATGATCCTAGTGCGGCGGTGGCGGCGGCGCTGGCCGATCCGATTGAATTCCCGCCGCTAGCACGCGCGCTGGTGCCGGGCGACCGCATCACGCTGGCGTTGGATCACGGCGTTCCGCGAGCGGCCTCGGTCGTGGCCGGCGTCGTGCATACGCTGTTACAAGCCGAGACACCGCCGGGCGATATTTCGATCGTGGTCACGAAGGCCGATGATAAGTCTGCGCATTTCGACCCGACCGCGGAATTGCCCGCTCACGTTCGCGAGCAAGTGCACGTCGTCACACACGATCCGGCGGACAGCACATCGCTGGCGTACTTGGCGGCGTCGAAAGAGGCCAAGCCGATTTTTTTGAATCGCGCAATTTGCGATGCCGACGTGGTGTTGCCGATCGGTTGCTTGCGGCTCGATTCGTCGTTGGGCTACATCGGCCTGTACGGCGGGTTATTCCCGACATTTTCCGACGAGGAAACGCAGGCCCGCTTTCGAGCGCCCAGTTCCACCGACTGGCCCGCGCATCAGCGGCGGCGGCGCGAAGAGGCGGACGAAGCGGCCTGGCTGCTGGGTGTGCAATTCACACTGCAAATCGTGCCGGGTCCGGGTGACTCGATCCTGCACATTCTGGCGGGCGAGTCCGATGCGGTGCTGCGGCGCGGCCGCCAGTTGTGCGAAGCCGCGTGGTTGTATCGCGTACCGCGCCGAGCCAGCTTGGTCGTGGCCACGATCGAAGGCGGCCAAGACCAACAGACTTGGGACAACTTCGCGCGGGCGCTGTTCGCCGCTTCGCAAGCGGTCGAAGACGACGGTGCGATCGTGTTGTGCACCGAATTGCAATGTGAGCCCGGTCCAGCACTGCGAAGATTGACCAGCCCCGGAGCACTCGACGCACTGCACGAAATCCGCCGCGACCGCACGGCCGACGCGATTTCGGCGTCGTTGTTGGTGTCGACGTGCGAACGAGCGCGTGTGTACCTGCTCAGCCGGCTCAGCGGTGAGGTCGTCGAGGATCTGGGGCTAGGGCACGTCGACGAGCCCGAACAGGTCGGCCGCCTGAGCCGCCAACACGAGTCGTGCATTCTGCTGGCCAATGCGCACCACGCCGTGCTGTCGCCGCAAGATTTCGCGTGATGGTACTGCCGCTTTTGCCCAAAAAAGCAACAGTTCGCAATTGCAATTGCTTGGCCGCGCCGATATAACTCATATCAGTGTTCATTGATGTTTGCCACGACTTCCGCCGAACGGAAGCCGCGCAGAACGGATCCGAATTCCAGTGATCATGTGTTAGGAGCCAGCAACCATGTTTCGAATTGATTCGGGCACGACGGGGCGGTATTGCGATGGGATGAGCCGGCGGAGCTTTGTGCAATTGGGGATCGCGGGGATGGCCAGCGTTGGGCTGGCGGGCGTGCTGCGGGCGAAGGAGCAATCGGCGGCGGCCGGCGGAAAGAAGGACACGTCGGCCATTCTGCTGTGGCTTGATGGCGGGCCCAGTCACATGGACCTGTACGACATGAAGCCCAACGCGCCGGTCGAGTACCGCGGCATCTGGCGGCCGATTCGCACCAACGTGCCGGGCATTGAAATCACCGAACTGTTTCCGAAGCAGGCCCAAGTGGCCGACAAGTTTTCTATCGTGCGTTCGTTGCATCACGACACGGGCGATCACTTTGCCGGCGGCCACCGCATGCTGACCACCAAGGACATGGGTGTCAGCGGCGCGAACAATGTCGGCCGCTTTCCGTCGATCGGCTCCATCGTGGCGCGCGAGCGAGGCGGCCGGCGCGACGCGGTACCACCGTACATTGCCGTGCCCTATGGCATGAGCATCGGCCTGCGGCCCGGATACTTCGGCGGCAACTTCATGGGCGTGCAGTACAACCCGTTTGAAACGGTCGGCGATCCGAACAACGCGAACTTCAAAGTTCCGAATCTGAATTTGGCAACGGGCCTGACGATCGAGAAGTTAGAGGATCGGCGGAACCTGCTCGCGCGGCTGGACAACATCTCTCGCACGATCGACCGCCAAGGCACGTTTGGAGCGATAGACAGTTTCGAGCAAGAGGCCTTTCAGTTCGTCTCGGGCGAGGCAGCTCGTCAAGCGTTCGACATCGCCAGCGAAGATGCCAAACTGCGAGATCAATACGGGCGGCACAGTTGGGGACAGAGTACGCTGTTGGCTCGCCGGTTGGTCGAAGCCGGCGCGTCGTTCGTAACCGTGCATTTCGGTGGTTGGGATCACCACTGGAATCTGGAGAGCGGGATGGACAACTATCTCCCGAAAGTCGACGACGCGGTGTCGGCGCTGCTGACCGATTTGGATCAGCGCGGCATCCTCGACACGACGCTGGTGATTCTCTGCGGCGAGTTCAGCCGCACGCCGCGCATGAACGACGGCGGCAACGGCGGCCCGCCCGGCAGCAAAGGCACGCCAGGCCGCGATCACTGGGGCAACTCGATGTTCTGCTTACTGGCCGGCGGCGGCGTGAAAAATGGGCAAATTGTCGGCTCGACCGACAACAAAGGCGAACGACCGCTGGAACGCCCGGTGCGTCCAGAGCACATTCACGCCACGATCTATCACTGCCTGGGCATCGACCCGCACCTGCACGTGCTCGACCACAGCGGCCGCCCAACACCGGTGCTGGAAGATCCCACGCCGATTCACGAGTTGCTGTAATCATGTGGTCATAGCCGAAGTCGCCAGTTGTAGCCGAAGCGCTAGTTGTAGCCGAAGCGCTAGTTGTAGCCGAAGCGCTAGTTGTAGCCGAAGCGCTAGTTGTAGCCGAAGTCGCCAAGACTTCGGAGCTTTTGCCTGTCTCCCCGAAGTCTTGGCGACTTCGGCTACGATGATTTCGACTTCGGCTACGATGATTTCGACTTCGGCTACGATGATTTCAGCTTCGGCTACGATGATTTCAGCTTCGGCTACGATGATTTCAGCTTCGGCTACGATGATTTCAGCTTCGGCGAGATGTCGTCGCTAGAAGCCCAAGAACGGCGCTGGCAGCATGAAGGCGTGTTGTTCGAGCAGGCTCCACGAACCGTACCAAGACAAGTACTGCGTCAGGTAGACGATCAGCACGTACATGCCCACAACGGGCAGAGCGGCCAGCCGCGACATCCAGCGAAAGAGAAAGAATCGCGGCTTCTCACGCTTGCGGCCTCGGCCAACGGCCCAACCCGTTAACACGCGTGCCGGGAAGATGAAGGCAACAAATACGGCGCTGGGTAGGCCCATCGTTTCGCGCGGCAGGTATTCGATCTTTAGCAAGTACAGCGGCAAGCCGAACAGAAGCGTGATCAGCAGCGCGAACCAGAACGCGATCGGCGCCCGGCGGAACATTGCCCGGACCTGCCCCAACTCGAACATCGCGACGAAACGGTTCTCCGCGGCAAAGTGTGCTTGCAAGAACGGCAAGTACAACATCACGATCGTCAGCAAAAACGCGCCGGCCAAACCGGCGACGACTGCCGCGCCCACCGGCAATTTCGTCGCTCCGATCAGCAAGATAACGGGCACAAACAACCAAGCCACCGCGCCGGCAAACCCGCGCACTCCCAACCAAAAATAATGTGGCAGCCGCAAGCCGATCACAAAGTCCCACACGGCGTCGCGGGCTTCACGGTACATGCGTCCGCGCAAAATCCCGGCCAGCAAGATCGCGGGAGGAAACCACGCAGTCAGCGGCGGCACGCGCGTCACGTCGGCCAATAACCGCGGTGAGATCGAACCGATCACGGGTTTCACCACCGGCCGCAAGAGTTCGCTGGCGATCACGCCGCGGATCAGCCACATGCCAAACAACGGCGGCGCCAACAGCGGCCAAAAGAAATGCCGCAGGCGCCCGCCGCAATACCAAGCCAACAAGATGTGAGCGACCATCAACACCGTCAGCACCACCAAGCCCACGCGCCACGCGCCGGTGACGCGACTTTCGGCGTCGATCAGGTACGCCGAGTACCACATTTCGCTGACGAACCGCAGCGGCAAGAGCATGAGCCACGTCCCCAAGACTAAACTGCCCACGCGCGCTGCCTTGCCGACGCCTACGAATCCGTCGCGAATGCGCCCGCTGCGTGCCACGCGGCCGCTGGCTTCGAGCAGATACCCCAGGCTTAAGAACTGTACGATGGGGATGGTCGCCAACACGGCCAGGCCGACCAGCAAACTGAAGACCCCGAACAACCATTCGAGCACCGCACACACGCCGTGCCAAGTTCGCAGCGGCAGGCTGCGTTCGTCGACCACCACGACTTTCTCGTCGACTTCTTCCGCGTCGAATAGCCGCATCGGCGGGACGGGTTTCGGCGGCGCGGAGGTCGCGGGTTGCTCATCGACCACGTCGATTTGCTCGTCGATATACTGAATCTCGTCGGTGGGCACGGAAAACTCTCCTACGGGCGATGTACGCGATTCGCCCAAGGCTTGCAAATATTTACCAAGAAATCTCGTCGTTGGCCGAATTACGGACCACGTTTCGACACCTTTCGCCACGGTCGGTGTAAGATCAAGAATGAAACAACAACGGGGGCGTTTGGGTATCGGTTCTTGGCTGACAGATTGTACCTTCATGTTAGTAGATTTCGTTTCACGAAAATTCTGCGGGCACAGGGCAGTGCGGGAGCGAACTTGTGTGGATTCGTAATGTGTTATTCATCGGTTTGAGCCTGTGCGGCGTCGGTGCACTCGCCGGCGGACTGTACAATGGCAATCGGATTGCGGACCCGGAGAACTATCAGCCGCAGCGATACGAGCGCGACGACTTTCGCCAAGTCGTCGAGCAAGTGAACGCAGAGTTCCGCGGGGATTGGCAGACGGCCGAGTTGCAGCACGCGCCGCGAGCAGACGATCTGATCATTGCTCGCCGGTTATCGTTAGGTCTGACCGGAACCGTGCCGTCGCTGGAAGAGATTCGTGCTTTGGAGGCGCAGCCCGAAGCGCAGCGCAGCGAGTGGTGGCTGTCGCGGTTGTTGGAAGATCGCCGCTACTCGGATTACGTTGCGGAGCGGCTGGCGCGGGCTTACGTCGGCACGGAGAACGGGCCGTTTCTAGTCTATCGCCGCCGCCGGTTTGTGTCTTGGCTCAGCGACCGGCTGCATGAAAATTATCCGTACGACCAGCTAGTTCGCCGGCTGATCAGTGACGAAGGATTGTGGACCGATACACCGGCCGTGAATTTCGTCACGGTGACGCTCGATAAAAACAACGACAATCGGCCCG
The DNA here is from genome assembly GCA_041744735.1 of Pirellulaceae bacterium. Classification (GTDB taxonomy): domain Bacteria; phylum Planctomycetota; class Planctomycetia; order Pirellulales; family Pirellulaceae; genus JBGTKH01. The sequence goes on from JBGTKH010000274.1 coordinate 8,902, forward strand.
ACGAAATCCGGCTGGCCGGCCGCACGGCGCGGGCCTTCTTGGGAATGCGGATCGATTGCCTGCAATGCCACGACGACCGGTTGGGAAACGTACAACTTGGTACGGTCGACAATCCGCGGGAAGGCCAGCAGCGTGATTTTCATCAACTGGCAGCGTTCTTCTCCGAGTCGCGCAATTCGCCGGTGGGCATTCGCGATCAGCTCGGCCGGCAGTACGAATATCAATACTTGCATGCGGATGAGGCAGTCGAGGTGCCGGCGGCAGTGCCGTTCTCGCCCGAGTTGCTTAACGACGATGGCAGCCGCCGCGAACAACTGGCCAACTGGGTCACCAGCAAACAGAACAAGGCGTTCGCTCGCGCTGCGGTCAATCGCATGTGGGCGCTGCTGTTCGGCCGGCCGCTCGTCGAGCCAATCGACGACATTCCGTTATACGGCTGCAGCGCGCCGGGCTTGGAAACGCTGGCCGATGATTTCATTGCACACGGCTACGACCTACAGCGCTTGATTCGCGTGATCGCGGCCACCGAAGTTTTTCAGCGCGACAGCCGAGTTGAATTTGAAATCACGCCGCGGCACGAAGACAAGTGGGCCGTCTTTCCTCTAACTCGGTTGCGCCCCGAGCAGATGTCGGGCGGGTTGATTCAGGCCAGTTCGCTGGGCACGATCGACGCCAATTCGCACATCCTGTTTCAGCTCGCGCGTTATCAGCAGGAAAACGAATTCGTTCGCCGATACGGCGATACGGGCGAGGACGAATTCATTGAGAGCGGCGGCACCATCCCGCAACGATTGCTAATGATGAACGGCAATTTAGTTAAGGAGCGGACCGAGAACAATCTGGTATCGAACGCCGCCACACGGATCGCGCAACTTGCGCCCAGCGACGAGAAGGCTGTGGAAGCCGCGTATTTGGCCGTCTTCACGCGCCGCCCGTCGTCGACCGAGTTAAAACATTTTGCCTCTAGCCTGTCCGATGCTCGGGGCAACGAGCGATCGCAGCGGCTGGAAGATTTGTATTGGATACTACTGAACAGCACAGAGTTTTCGTGGAATCACTAGAATTAGAGATCATCTCGTACGGATGTGGAGGCAAGTCGTTTAACCCGTAGCCGTAGGCGAGGGAGTAACGAGACGAATGGTCGAGACTCACTCGACACACTCCCTCGCCTACGGCTAGGGGTTAAACGACCGATGCTTTAATCAGACCCCATGCCATCGTAAGATCAATAGATTCATGAACAATTACCAAATGCACGCGGATTGCGGCTCGAGCGTCCACTTCAATCGCCGTACACTGCTGCAGGCAGCCGGGCTGAGCGGCTTGTGCTGGCTCACGCCTGTGGCTGAAGCATTGTCGCGGGCGCAGGAGTCGGCGCCGCGCGGTGCGCCGGCCAAGTCGGTGATCGTGCTCTGGCTGCAAGGCGGACCGAGCCAGTTGGAAACATTCGATCCACATCCCGGTACGAATATCGCGGGCGGGACCAAGGCAATTGGGACCAATGTTCCCGACATTCAGTTGGCTGCGGGTTTCGAGCAACTGGCCGAGCAAATGGGCCGCGTGTCGCTGGTCCGCAGCATCGTCAGCAAAGAAGGAGATCACGAACGAGCCACGTACAACGTGAAGACCGGCTTTCGTCCCGATCCGACGCTTGTTCATCCGTCGATCGGCGCGGTCGTCTGTCATCAACTGACCGACAACGTCGAGATCCCGCGGCATGTCTCGATCCTGCCCGGTCAATGGCCGGCGCGTGGCGGATATTTGGGCGATCAATACGATGCGTTTAAAACGAATGATCCGCGCCAACCGATCCCCGATGTGCGGCCGCGCGTGACGGACGATCGGTTCCAGCGCCGCGTCGATGATCTGCTGAACGTTGTCGAGACCGAGTTCGCTCGCGGACGCATGCAACACTTGGACAACGGCAAAACGCTGCACGGTCTGTCAACCAGCGCGGCGCTAAAAATGATGTCGTCCGATCAACTCAAAGCGTTCGACGTTTCGCAGGCACCGGAAAGTTTGCGGGCCGAGTACGGCGACACGCCGTTCGGCCGCGGCTGTTTGGCGGCGGCGCGGCTGATCGACGTCGGCGTGCGTTGTGTCGAGGTGACTTTGAACGGTTGGGACAGCCACATCAACAATCACGA
>JBGTKH010000275.1:0-9389 GCA_041744735.1 Pirellulaceae bacterium
GATGGCAGGTTCCGCGTGATCGAAGTACTACCAGAATCGTTCGAGATGGATTTGACCGGGCGTCTTCTTCGTGTGCTCGACGAATCCTTCTGCGACAAGAATTGAGAGCATGGCTTCGATCATGTCGGGGTTGCCGCAGAGGAACACATGGCTATCGCTGGGGGTCGGATGGGCGCCCCATTTCGCGATAAGCGGCTTTCTTCGCCAAAGGTCTTGGAGGTGACCGGTCTCGCCCGCCCACGGTTCGGGTTCGTCGCCGGGCCGGCTGATGGCGGGGATATAGGTGATACAGGAACACCGGTGCGTCAACATCCCAAGTTCATTGCGATAACCCAATTCCCAAGAGTGTCGTGCGCCGTGAAGCACAGCGATCCGCCGCTCGCCGCACATGGATTGTGTGCGCAGCATGCTCATATAGGGGGCTAACCCCGTGCCTGTCCCGATCAGTACAAGCTGGTTGCTGGTGGGAACATCGTCCAGCGTGAACCTTCCCGACATCTTGCCGCCGAGCCAAACTCGACTGTCCGGCTGGAGGGCAAACAGCCTTGGAGTCAATGTTCCCGAGGGAACCAACGAGAGGTAAAACTCCACATACTCCTTCCCAACGGACGAGGAAGCAATCGAGTATGCGCGTTTGATGAGTCGCGTCGGGTCTGGTTCTGATTCCTCCGGCATCGCCAGATCACATCTTTGCGCCTCGCCCGGTAAACCAAGCACAGCAAACTGGCCCGCGTCGAATTCCGGCAACTCCCAACCTTCGGGGGCAACTCGAAGGATGATAAGGCCCGGCGACACTTCGATTCGTTCGAGTACATTCGCATTCAATTCAGTTGACATTCGATGAGTTCGTCTCTTTGTTGTGAGTTACAACATGCTAGGTGTTGGGTTGTAGACAACTCCGGTTTCATCATCGTCGGTTAACGGTTCGGTGGAATGCTCCCAAGCGTCGTAGCTCATCAGCGCGCTGCCTTGCTCGAACTTGCCGCGGTGTTCGCCGAAGTCTTTCAAAGTCGCCCAGCGTACGTAAGCCAGCAATTGCTGCTCGGAGCCAAACGTGGCAACAAGGCGACGTTCGGCGCCCTTCTTCGATCCGTACAGATAATGCATGAGTGGACTCCTTGTTTGTGGTGGCCGAATTCATGCGGTCGAATGCATCGAAGACAGATGATCGACCCTTGTCCGCCAATATCTACCTTGAACGAACTCGTTGGATCGAGGTGATCGATTAAGTCCTCGCTGGATCCTCCGTGCGCGCGTTGAGCCTCGTCGAACATCGCTTTTAACCCGTTTCTCCTGCTTCGAAGCTGTCAAGTAGCGCATAAAAAACCGGCGCGGCGAGCAGGAACGTCTGCACGATATACGGTGCCGGTCGTCGTCTCGAATTCCGCACTTGCCTTGCGCTCCTCCACGCCGCTGTCATCGGACATGTCGCCCCCTTCTTTCTCGGCAACCTGGCGGAGCTTGGCGATGGCCCGGATTTGTATTTGCCGAATCCGCTCCTTGGTGACGCCGAGCGAGTTGCCCACCTCCCTGAGGGTCATCGGTTCGCGCCCGGCGTCCAACCCGTAGCGATAGCGGATGATCTGTTTTTCGCGATCGTCCAGACGTCCCATGTACCGGGCGATCTGGCATTCGCGCTGGGCTTGAGCCGCCTCTTCGGCCCGCTGGTTGGTGCGCTCGTCCCGCGTCGTTTGCAGCAGCTCTTCGCTGCCGGTGCGGAACCGGGTGTGGTAGCGCTGCTCGGTCGGAATGGTTCCCGCGAAATTCCTGATGATCGCCCAAGTGGCATAGGTGCTGAACTTGAACCCCCGAGCATAATCGAACTTCTCGACGGCCTGGATCAGCGAGAGGTTTCCGTCGCTGACCAACTCGAACAGGGGCCGTGCGCTGCCGAGATATCGCTTGGTTGTCGCCACCACCAGCCGCAGGTTCGCCCGGATGATCTCGTTCTTCACGTCGACCGATTGCTGGTAGAGCGTTTCAATCCGGTCCTGCAACCGGAGGTTGGGATGCTCCGGATCGAGCCGCGCGACGAGTTTCGACGCCTTGAATTTCAGGTAATTCATTTTGCGGAACAGATGCACTTCCTGTTCCCGGGTCAAGAGTGGCACTTCATATAGGCTGGCCAGATACGGCGGCAGACCTGCGGGAGGCAAGACTCGCTGCGGCAGTTTGGCCGGGGCAGGCGGCGGCATGAGGATAGACATTTCCCTCGCTGCCGTCACCCGCATGAATTCCTCGTTTGGGATATAGTCCAGCGGCAACTGCATGCGTGTCGATTGTCCATTACCCATGATTGCACCTCACAGTGATTATCGGTGGCACGGGTCACGTCTTTTCGGATTCCGCGGTGGCGGTGATTGGCCCCACATCGACCACGACATCACGGCTCGTATACGGGATGCCCCGATAGAACAGCGCCAGTGCTCCCGCCATGATCAAAATGACACCGTCGATTGCTCATGGACGTGAGTTCCTACTTTGTTCTATTTGCGTGAGTAGGCCGCGGTTGGCAGCCTGTAAAAGTTCAATCTTCTTGGTTCGTCTCGGGTGCTAGTTGGTCCATCGCCTAGCGCGATCGCGTTGTCCTAGACTTCCGGTTTTCCCGTATCCTTCCCGCCGTGCTTCAATTCTTCTCTCGCGCACCGCGCCAAATCGGCGTAGCGCACTCGTATCAGGGCGAAGTCCTTCTCGTTCAACTCCTCGACGTCCAGCAGCGCGTTGTGTGCTCCCTCGTTGCAGCGGATCAGCTCGTCCAGTTTCAGGTGCATCGCCTCACTGTCGCGGTTCTGAGTGTTCTGAATCAGGAACACCATCAGAAACGTCACGATCGTCGTGCTCGTGTTGATGACGAGCTGCCAAGTGTCGCTGAAGTGGAACACGGGGCCAACAACGGCCCAGGCGATGATCGTCAGCAGAGCGATCACAAACGATCGGGGATGTCCCGCCGCACGGGCGATCTTCTTCGCGAAGCGGCCAAAGAGGGTTGTATGGTACACGGTTGTTTTTACTTTGACTCCTTGGACGACGACTGAGGAACGAGTACGAATTAACCTCTTTGTTTAACGGCAAGCCGCAGGCGTCGGCGACCGAAAAAACGCTGTCGCCTGCGGCTTGCCGTTAAACGAGTCGAATTTAAATCGGGAAGTCATTTCGTACCGGTTGCTGACAAACACTCTCGCTCGCTGGCGAGTTCACTCTCGTTGGCGAGACGTTAATAAGCTGAGCACCGCGACGAACAGCGCGGCGCCGATGATGGACCAGACAATGGGAAACGAATTACCGCCGATCTGGATCGCCAGAATCTCGCCCATGCCAACCAGTCTGGCCAACCACGTACCCAGCAGCGCTCCGACCAAGCCGAGAACAATCGAGACCAGGCATCCGCCGTGCGAATAGCCGACGAGCGCTTGCGCGAGGGATCCGCAAACGCCCGCGATCAACAACAGCAATAAGAACCCGACGAGTGTCATTTATGCACCTATCATGTCTCAACGATTCCGATTGGCCATCCGCCACCCACCGAGTCTTAGCGACCCAACAGGAGCAACACGCCGGCACGATGGCGAGCGCGGCCAAGACAAGCCCGATCTGGGCGATGCCTGTATCCACGAACGCCAACACGCCCGAGGCGATGAGCCAAATGGCCAGCAACAGCAGGCCCAGGTTTTTGGTCCCGATCCACTTCATCGTTTCACTCCTTCGATTTGGCAGAACGGCACTCCGTGGCGAAGCAGCTTCTCCGCCACGGAGCGTTGGACCTTCGTTAGCGAGCAGCGTCCAACGCGGCGAACAAATCATTCATCGCGCTCTCAACGCGGTTGCCCTTGACCGTCCACTCGTCTTCGCCAGCGGATTTCAGTTCCGATAGCTTGTCGCCCGCCCGGGTGCGCAACTCTTGAATGCGATCGACCTGCTTGTCCAAGGCTGTTTTTTCGTCGCCCACCAGTTTGTCAGCACGCTGCTTCAGGTCGTCGATCCGGTGGTCGGCGTCCTTGAGCTGCGTCTCTTGCTCGTCCACGTAGGCCGTAAGTGCTTCCTGCGACTGGTACTTGTTCTCCACTTCGTCGGCCTTCGTCGCCGCTTCGGCGGTTACCTGCTCTTGTTTGCGGACCTTCTCCATTTCCTCAACCTGCGTCTCTCCTAGGGCCTGCTCCTTGATGGCAATATTTTCGGAAGCCTGCTCCCTCACTTCCTGGGTTTCCTCTTGCTCCTGGCGAACTTCTGCTTGAGCATTTTTCACATCCTCCCGCGTTGTCTGCTGATCACAGCCAGCCAGCAAAACGCCAGCCAACGCCAACGCCGCACAACACCCGATAATTTTCACTCGCGTCATCGCTTGATACTCCTCACTTTAGGTTTTCGATCACAAGTTAGTAAACGTAGTAAACATCGTCTTTTAGATTTCGTGTGAAGCAGCTCCTCCATCAAGATTAGAGACGTCCCATAAGCAGCAGGATGACCAGGATGAGCACCACCAATCCCATCCCGCCGCTCGGGTAATAACCCCAGTTCCTGCTATGGCCCCAGGTGGGCAACGAGCCCACCGCACCCAGCAGCATCAGAATCAAAATCACGAGCAAGATTGTGCTTAACATGTCAAATCTCCAGTCAAAAATAAGGGTCCAAACAAACAACGTAATTTGATGAGTCGTTTCGCGGCTACGCCTCCGCCATGACCATTGGTCCGCACTCCGGCGGCGCCTGCTTCTCGGGCCGCGGCAAGCGCGGAGGGACCAGCAGGCGAATCTGTTCTTGAGCGTCCGCCAACGTCGCAACAACGATCGCATCGCAACCGATGCGCTCCCTGGCCTTGTTCAGGTCGACTTGTGCATCCCACAACCCCACGACCAATTTCACTTTCGGAAGTCGACCGCGGAGGCGCCTGCAAAGGTAACGAGCATGCATCACCGCGGCGGGAGCTGTGGCGGAAATGCAGACCACGGCGGCGGTACGTGGATCGATAAGATCAATCATCTCGCCGGCCAGAGACGTAACCGAGACGGCCTGCACAAGGCAGCCCTTGGTCTCCAAGACTTGCGCGAGCATCATGGCGGCGATTTCATCCGCCTCGCTGCGAGCGGGCAGGCAGAAAATGGAAATCTGCGACGAGTCGGTGTCATCATCGCGACTGAAATCTTCGTCTGCCTCTTGCGCGTCCGCGGCGTCCTCTTTCGCTTGCATTTCCTGCTGACGCTCACCTCGCTCTTCAAGCATCTCCTTCAGGCTTTCCATGATGAACTTGTGCTTGCTCTCGTTGAGATCGCCGAGTTGCCAATGCGTCTCGGTCAAAGCCAGTGCCGGGATGAGCACCGAGTCATAGACTTCAACGAGCGGCCGGTGCTCAAGATAATCCTCGAACAATTCCTCAGCCTCTTCCTGATCTCCCGCCAACAGACGCTGATAGATGCGATCCTTGGGCTCAAAGACCGGCTCGTTTCCCAGCAGAATGCCCAGAAAGGACAGTTGGGGAACGTGCTTGCCAACCACCAACAGGCACACGGTCAACGGCGTTGCCAGCAGCAACCCCACGGGTCCCCACAACCACATCCAGAAGACAGCCGCCACCAGGACCGCCACCGCCGACACGCCGGTGTGCTTGCCATACAGCCAGGGCTCCAGGACGTTGCCCCAGAAAAGCTCCAGCACCACGAACAGCCCAATGGTCAGTAGGGGCACTATCCAGTCCGGCGAGATGGCCATCGACAGGCCAATCGGCATTGCCGCGGCAATCCACGAGCCGATGTACGGAATAAACTTCAATGCCATGGTCAGGATTCCCCACAAGATGGCATTGGGCACGCCGATCAGGAACAGCCCGATGGCAACGAAGATGCCAAACGTTGCATTGAGGATAAATAGCATGGACAGATAGCGGCTGACCCGCGCGCCGGCGTCTTCCAGCATCTGCGTGGTCAAGGTCACGTGGCCTTTTCCAACCAGGTGAATGAAACGATCGCGCATATCCTCTCGCCGGATCAGGAAGAACACCACGAGCACGATGATGATGCCGGCGGTGCCCAACACCTCGACCAGCGTGCCGAACATGCCGCCAAAAACTTGGAGTGGGCTCGCCGGCGAAGAAATGACGCGGACCGCGTAGGACCGATTGTTGATCCCTTGGCTTTCGTTGACCTGTTCGGCTGGCGAGAGACTCGGGTCCATTCCCTCGGCTGTCTTTGTCACCTTGCTCAGCGCGGCGACGGCATACTCGTTCACCGAGCGTAGCTTCGCCTCGATGTTGTGTTGGTATTCGGGGATTTTGGGGACCAAGTGGGTCATCTGAACGGCTGCCGTCCAGACCACAATCCCCAGCAGAGTAAAGCCCAGGCTGGCCGTCACCAACACCGCCGGGATGCGGCCCAGCCTCCGCCGTTCCAGCCAGTCGCACACCGGGCTCAACAGGAAGCTCAACAGCACCGCCAGCGTCAAGGGAATCAGCACCCCCTTGGCCAAATAAAGTGCCGCAATCACCACGGCGATCGACGCCAGCGTCAACATCCACGTCGATTTCGCGATTTTGTCCAAGCTTGCCATAGGATTCATTGTCTTGTGGTGCGCGATACGTCACGCTCTACCATGGCTTCAGTTTCCATCCCAACACGATGCCGATGCCTAAGCACCAGAGCGCGACGACTTCTGGCCGTTCGCGGGCGTATTGCCGAAAGTATTCGACCAAGTCGCTGGATGGCCGGAGCCTCTCGCCCGGCTGGTGAATGTCCTGATCATTTTGTGTTGCTGGGTATGTTTGTTCGTCGTTCATGTCACGGTCCTCCAAGAGTTATCGAAACCATTGCTTCGTGTGATCCGGCTACGTTCGAGCACTTTCTTTATCCAACGCAGGTTGCGGACTAGTTCTTGCTGCGAGCGTTGCATAACAGCCAAACGCTTGCGGACTTGGAACCAGCCGATGACGCACAGCAGCGCGCTCAAAACTGCTCCCACCACGGCCGCCACCAGAAATCCCGCGGCGTAGGATGTTCCCAAGACCTGGATGAGCAACAGAGCCAAAGCTGTCAGCGCGACGGGAAAGCAGGCCAAGCCCAGCGCCACGCCGCATAGCAAGACGATGCCTGGAAGGAGCACACGCTGGCCGCATTCCTGCACGTCGGCGACAAGAAGCTCGGCCTGCAATTCCGCCAAGGTCAACACGTCGTGCGCGAACTCGCCCACGTCTCGTGCCAGGGCCCTTGGGGCGGTCTCCGGTAAGCCGTTCTGCTCGCTTATCTTCTTTTGATTACCCATCCTAGAAGAATCCCTATGCAAAATGCCGCACCGATTCCCGTCACAGGGTGCTCTTGGACATACGTTTCGACTTGACTCATCCGATAAGCGATCTGGTTTTGAGCCACGTTACGCAACTTTTGAAAAGCTGGTTGCGACGGTTGGCTGTTCCGCCTCGAAGCCGGCAGATAATCAGGAATGCGGTTCTTCATGGTTGATCGTCCTGTGGTGACTTGGCGGCCTGGGTGGCAAAGAGTTTGCCGGCTTGTTGCCCGACAAATGCTGAAACTCCCCGCAACACCAGATTACCCACAAACGCCAGCAGAATGCCGCGCGCGCCGCCTTTCGGTGGCGAGTTCGCCGTCACGAGCAAGCGGCTCTGATTTGCTAACTCGGCAAGCGTCTGGGCATCCGGTTGCATCCCATAAGGGCGCCGCGGAACGATCCAGTATCCTACGGCCAAAGCGGCTCCCAAACAGACCCACGGATAGCTCCTCACGTAAGAGCGCCACTCACCCATGTCACGGGCGCCCTCGACGATCAACTGGACGTCTTCGTCCAACTCACAGCGCACCGCTTCCATGCGCTGCCGGATCGCTTGAGTTTCTGGCGAATTGTGCATCACCTTCTCCACGGCTTGTTCCTTGTGCCCTCATTAAGAGATGTGTTTCGATAACGACTCAGGTAGGACGCCCGCGATCGCGTCCAGCATTTGGCGACCAAGTTTTTCTGCTGCGAGCTCGGTCCGCCGTCCAAAAGACGGAGGCGGCACGACGGGCCCGCCGAGTATGCTTCCCAGAGCCACACCGACCCCCAAACCAATGCCAAAGACGACGAGAACCGACGACAGCGGGTAATGGCTTACCAGCCCCTCGGGTTTCGTTACCGCATGTGCCACGGTCGGCCCAGTCGGCTTCCTCTTTTGTCCAGTGCTCATTTCATCACCCTTTCCTCTGAAGACTTAGTTTCTTGCCACAAGGGCTGGGCTAAGCACAGCGCCAATTGTGTTGCACCGTGTCCTTGACACGTTGACATACATCATCGCGTTTGTGTGTTTAGCGCCGCAAAAGCAGGCCCACGACCACTCCCGTAACGACGCCGGCACCGAAACAAACCGCCAACGATTCGGCAGGGCGTTGCCGCACCATGCCCTCGACTTCGGCATACCCTTCACGCACTGATTCGGCGGCTTGTTGGGACATCTCCTGGACAGAATCCGCCGCCTGCTGGGCATAAGTTCGAACCGTCTCGCCGGCCCCGCTGATCGCGTCGGCGCCGTTCGACGTGAACTGCTCGAAAAACTGCTCGATGCTTTCTCGTGCCGCGCCCGTTTTTTGCTGGATCGCGCCGACAAACTGTTCCACATTGCCATTGAAAATCGTCAGGTCGTCATCCGTGAGCGAACCCCACTTGCTGCGCAGCTTGCCTTTGATCTCGTTCCAATTTCCCTGAAGTGTTTGTTGGTTAATCATAATCCTGACCTTTTCCTTTCATGAAAAATCATCGATTATTACGTCGACGAAGGTCACTCACCGACTCCGTCGATCATCTTGAAAATCTTCTCCAGTTTCCTACATTCGTGGCGGAGACGTCGCCACGATTAAAGGCACGTCCGTGTTTTCACCTAGTCGCCACTCGGCACCGCGGCCTCACCTGCGGTGGTGATATCCTTCGCACCGGCACGCTCAAAGATTTCTTTGGCGCGCTTCGTCTCGTTACTATCTTCGGAATGAACAGAAATGAGGGAGCTTCCCGCTTTCACCTTTCCCTCATATTTCTTGGCTTCGAATTCCGGAATACCCATTCCGACCAGCGCGCCTGTGAGACCGCCGACCGTGCCGCCCACCGCCGCGCCGCCCAGAGCGGCCATAATCGGGCCAGCGGCAATAAAGGGGCCGAGGCCGGGAATCGCCAACGCCCCGATGCCGGCCAGCCAGCCCAAGGCACCTCCTAATACAGCACCGGTCCCAGCTCCGGTTGCGGCACCTTCCGGAGCCTTGGTGTTGTGTTCATGCGCGAAGTCTCTCGTCCCTCCCTTGTCCGCCATCAAAACGGAAATGTCGTTGCCCGAGAAACCAGCAGTCTGCAAATTGCGAATGATGGTGTCGGTCTGAGAAACTGTCGCCGTGCAAAAAACGGATTTGGACATGATTAGATCCTTTGCA
>JBGTKH010000276.1:0-9720 GCA_041744735.1 Pirellulaceae bacterium
CGCGTGCTCTTCGGCTACGCGAAGCCAAACCTCCTCGCGATGCACGTCGACGTCGTTGGGTGCCGACACACCCAGTAGCACGTTGTTCCCTTTGAACTTTAAAACCGTAATTGCCAACTCACACGCCGGCACGACGATCGATTGGCCAAGTTTGCGACTGAGCACTAACATGGAGTATTTTCCTTTCTTACAAATTCCCGGTGCAGGAGGCGGCGCGCACAGCGGCGCCCGTGGAAAGACCAAGACCGCGTCTGGCCAGCAACTGGATGACCCAGCGGCCCAAGGCTCGGGGTGCGAACGGTTTCGCGTGATATTCGTCGATGGGATATTGGAGCATGGTGCGCACGGCCTCCTGATCACTGACTGCGAGATTCGTGGCGATCACGATGACGGGAACGCGCGGCACATCGGCTTGTTCGTGCATGACGGCCAGCACGCCGGCGCCGCCACCCCAGGGCAGCGACGGATCGAGCACTAGCACGTCCGGCCGATAGGCGCGCAATTGCGACACGCACTCTAAGCCATCGGCCGCAGTGGCCACGATAAAGCCCTCGCACGCGAGAGCGTCACTCCACAAGGCCATCAGCGATCGGTTGGGGTCGGCAAGCAGGACGCGCGCGAGCCCCGTCCTGCGCGTTTTGCTGCTGGTCCACCCCGCGTCGCCGGCATCGGGCTCATGTCGCTGGCCTGGCCCCACAGCCGCCGCGATGGCTTGTTTTAGTTCGCGAAGGTTCTCCGATTTTTCAACGCAAGGGATCGAGGGCCACGAACGAAGGTCGGTCAGGTAATCCTTGTGATGGGCCGTGTAGAAAATCACGGGGAGGGTGCGACGAGCCGCTCGAATCCTGCGCATGGTTTCCAAGCCGCTCATGGCCGGCATGCGGACATCCAAGACCACCAAGTCCGGTCCGTCGCTGCCCAGTATACGCAGGGCCTCTAATCCATCCCGCGCTAACAGCACGCGATAGCCCTCCGCCTCCAACTCTCCCTTGCAAAACTCGCGGATGTTCTTATTGTCGTCCGCGATGAGAACCGTCGTCATCTGGCACTCCTTTGGCTCAACTGAAGTTGTTGCGACACACACAGTGGAACGACGCGTTGGCCGGGGATTAGCTAAACATGTACCAAACCTTGAATCGGCGACAGAGAAGATTCAGGGCAGAGTTGTAAAGCGTGCGGCGGCAATGGGATAGAGAGCGGACAGCACGTGCGTCGCAAGAGATCGGGCAGCCGAAGTCGGCATGCACGCCTGTCAGCTTGCTGACACTTTGTCAACATCCTGACGCGGTGCTATTGGTCGCCTGTCAAAGTGTCGCGTTGAACGTGATGCTTTTGCATTTTGGCATGCAACGTGGGGCGGGTTAGGCCGAGAAGCCTAGCGGCGTGGGTTTGATTTCCCCGTGCGTTGCGCAGCGCTTCTACAATCAGCAACCGTTCGGCGTTGTCTAAGAACTGCTCATGGGCGCGAGGGCCGGCGCGTGAGCGGAGATACTCTTGCACCAACTCCAAAAGACGATCGTCGAACGGCTCACCGGTCCCGGATCGCATGCCTATTGCGCTGTCGCCGAGAGCTTGTCGCACTTCGACCGCCTGGATCGGATAGCCGCTCGTGAAGATCATCGCGCGGTGGAGGCAGTGTTCCAACTCGCGAATGTTGCCCGGCCACGTGTGAGCCTGCAGCACCTCGATCGCTTCCTCCGAGATAGGCGGCTTCTCGATCCGCAGTTCGCGGGCGAAGCGATCCAGGAAGTAGTGCGTCAGCTTGGGAATGTCCTCACGCCGGTCGCGCATCGGCGGGATGTGAATGGGGACGACATTGAGCCGATGGAATAAATCCTCGCGGAACATGCCGCTGGCGATCGCCCGTTCGAGGTCGCGGTTGGTCGCGGCCAGTACACGGACATCCACGCGGATCGTCTCATTGCCACCGATCCGCTCGAACGATCGCTCTTGCAGCACGCGCAGGATCTTGGCCTGGATACTCAATGGGATGTCGCCAATTTCGTCTAGAAAGATCGTACCGCCGGCCGCTTGCTCGAATTTGCCGATGCGGCGGGCGGTCGCGCCGGTGAACGCCCCGCGTTCGTACCCGAACAGCTCGCTCTCGAGCAGCGTTTCCGGAATCGCCACGCAGTTGACGACCAACAGCGGCGCTTCGCTGCGATGGCTGTGTTGATAGATGGCCCGCGCCACCAACTCTTTGCCGGTGCCCGACTCGCCGCGAATCAGCACGGTGGCGTCGGTCTGGGCCACGCGCCCGATGGCCTTATACACTTGCTGCATGCCCGGACTCTGGCCGACGATTGCTTCGCGCGTTAGCGGCTGGCTGCCGGTGTCCAGATCGACATGCTGGCGCATGAGCCGCACGCCTTCCAAGGCCTGCGCCACGACACGCAGCATTTCCTCAGGGTCGATGGGCTTCAGCAGATAGTCGAAGGCGCCCCGCTTTGTCGCCTCGATCGCCGATTCGGTTGTGCCTTGGCCCGTCATGATGATCACCGGCAGCTTGCCGTGTCGCTCCTTGATTCGCTGGACGGCACTCAACCCGTCCATGCCCGGCATGCGAACGTCGGTGATCACTAGATCCGGCCGTTCGTCTTCGATCCGTTGCAGCGCGGCTTGCGCGCGTCCGGCCGTCAGCACCTCGTGCCCCTGCGCGCTGAGCAGATCCTCAAATGCCGCCAGGATGCTGGGCTCGTCATCGACGACGAGTATTTTGCTCATCACGCTGCTCCTTGGGTCGGCAGCCATACGGCGAAAGTGGTTCCTTCCCTGCTCGAAGACTCCAGCACCAACCGGCCGCCGTGCCGCTGCATGATCCGAGCAGCGATACACAAGCCGAGTCCGGTGCCGTCTTCTTTGGTCGTGAAAAACGGTTCGAAGATTCGCTCCCGCACCTGGGGCGGCATGCCCGCGCCCGCGTCGCAGATGCGGATAACGACCATTTTCCGGTCCGTGGCGGGCGAAGCCAACGCCGCCGTGATTCGCAATTCGCCTCCCGCGTCCATCGCCTCCACGGCGTTGTTGACAAGGTTGATGAACACCTGCTTAACTTGCTCCGTATCCGCCATGACCGGCGGCAGGGCCGGCACCTCGCGCACCACGTGGATGTCCTTGTCATCCAGTTGGTGGGCAAGCAACTCCAACGTCTTATCGATGAGCGACGCAACCGTGTGCGGCTGCAGCATTGGTTTCGGCGGTCGGGAGAATTGCAGAAAGTTGCGGATGATGCTCTCGAGCCGGCTGATTTCCTCGGAGACGATGTTGAACTTATGTTGCAACTCGGGATCTCCGCCGATCGCTTGACGGATCGAGAAGAGCCACATTTTGACCGCGGTGAGCGGGTTGCGAATTTCGTGAGCCACGCTGGCGGCGAGCTTGCCAACGGTCGCCAGCTTCTCGGCGTGCGCCAATTGCTCGCGGCTGTGCTCGAGGTGGGAACGCGTTTCCACCATGTCGCTCATCAGGGTTCGCAAGTACAGGCCAACGGTTTGCAGTTCATCTTCCGGCATTCCCGCGCCCGTACCTTCACTTGCTCCCGCCGCCAATCGGGCCTCAGCCGCCATTCGTCGCAGCGGCAGCAGAACACCGCGGAAAAAGAGCCAGAGCAGGCCGAAACCAGCCCCGATCGTCAAGGCCACAGACAGGCCGACCATGAACGTGAATTGCTGCACCTGAGTTTCCACATCCGCAATCCTGGCCTGCACAATGCGCTGATTCAAGTCCACAAATTCCTCGCAGAGATCGAATGCATTGCGGTAGGAAGTTTGCACGTCCCGTAACAGGATTTGTTTGGCCGTGTCGAAGTCGCCTTCATCATAGTACCTCACCGCTTCATCTCTCTTTGCATCGTATTGCTTGAAGACTTCTTCGAGCCTGGCCAAGATAGCATGCTCCTCGGGAGTATGCGCTGTTTCGTGAGCTCGGGCCAGCCAATGCTGAAACTGCGGTTCGGTTTTGCCCAGTTCGTCTAGCCAGACGCGATTACCGCCGTCGAGCACATACGACGTGACAAATCCTCTTTGCTGCAACAGAGCGATCTCTAATTCTTCGGCCGCCAGGACACTGTCCAAATTCTCGGCCACCATCTGCTGCATTAGTCCGCTAATTTGGAAGACCGCAATCAAGGCCGCAATGCTGCTCAATAGAGCCAAAACGACGACACCGACAACCGCGATCAGAATTTTCGCAGCAAGTGTGATACGCATTAACTGATTCCTGGAAGGACGCCCGGACGCTTCGGGTTACCGAGGAGGCCCGTTCCAGATCATAGCGAAT
Source organism: Pirellulaceae bacterium (assembly GCA_041744735.1). Taxonomy (GTDB): domain Bacteria; phylum Planctomycetota; class Planctomycetia; order Pirellulales; family Pirellulaceae; genus JBGTKH01. The sequence goes on from JBGTKH010000276.1 coordinate 4,279, forward strand.
CAGTGCTTGAATTGGCGCGGGGAGTTTGCTTCCATCCCGTTTGACCAGGACGCAGAAACGTCCGCTCAGGACTCACTCTCTTCCGCGACACGCTGGGGACCCTGACAAATACGCTCTGATGTTGCGATAGCATCAATTTGTAGCCGAATTCGCCAGAATTTGGTTTTCGAGTTCAACACAAGACCGTCCAAATTCTGGCGAATTCGGCTACCATCAATTGAAACGCGCAACTTCAAAACAAATACGCTCGGGCAAACATTTTCGGCGGTAGATTTCTTCGATCAAGTCCTGATAGCCGACGACCATTCGTTCCAGCGACCAGCGGGCGATAACTTGCGCGCGGCCGGCTTGTCCCATGCGGCGTGCGATGTCCGGATCGCGCATTAGTGACAGCCAAAAACCGGCGATCGCGTTCGCGTCACCGGGGTCTGCTAGATAGCCAGTTTCGCCATGCTTCACGGATTCGGCGACCGAGCCGACGCGCGTGGCGACGACGGGCAGGCCGGTGGACATTGCTTCCAGGATTGAAACCGGGTTGGCTTCGTTGTGTGAGGTGAGTGCGAACAGGTCGAGCATCGCCAGAAGCTGCGGGATGTCGCTGCGTGTGCCCAGAAAGTGCACGTTGTCGCACAGGCCGGCGTCGCGAGCTGCCATCTCTAACTTTTCGCGTTCGGGTCCGTCGCCGATGATGACGAAGCGTGCGGCCGGCAGTTCGTGCTTCACCAGCTTTGCCGCGCGCAGGAACAGCAAGTGGTTCTTCTCGGGTCTCAGCGCGGCGACGATGCCGCAGACGGGCGCGGTTGGCGGTATGCCAAGTTCCTTGCGCAGAGTCGCACGGATTTCAGGCCGCGGTTGGAATCGCTCGGTGTCGACGCCATTGGGAATCACGCGCACTTTGTCAGCCGGGAAGCGTTCGTTTTCTACCAAGTGCCGGCCGTGTTCGGTGGCCACGCCGATGAAGGCGTCCGTCAACGGCGTCAGCCAGCGGTTCAATCGCCCCACGCCGTCGGGCCAGCCGGTTGAATGGAGCGCCGACAGCACCACTGGCACGCCCGCTCGCCACGCGGCCACCCGACCCCAAAACATTTTGTCACCGGCGCCGACCGTCACGACCGCGTCCACTCGCCTGCGCCGCATCAGCCGCGTCAGGCGCGAGAGCACGCGCACGTCGTACTTGCTCGTCAGCAAGTGTGAGTGAGCGGGAATTTCGAATGACAACTTCTCACCTAACGGCCCCAATTCTTTCAAACAACAAAGTTCGGCCGAGAATCGCTGGCGATCCATGTTTTGGATCAAGTTTACCAACAGCGTCTCCGCGCCGCCCACCGGCATGCTGGTGATGACAAATAACACACGCAGCGGGCCACGGTCAGCCGGCGGCATAAGCAATCTTCGTCGTCGATTCATGTTGCCATCAACTCCTAATCGTTTAACCGCGCCACAACGCAGATCGTCGAATCATGTTTTCAATCTGCTGCTTCTCGTCGAGACTAAACAACCAATTCCCACGGAACGCCAACGATGCAATGAGCACAAGCGAGATTGCCGCCGGCCACGGCCCTAAGCAAACGAGCAGCGGCAAGCCACTCACTAACCACGTGCCGCGATCGATCGTCATGCCGGTCTGTTGGCTGAACACGTAGATCAACACCAGCGCCACGCCGTTCGCGACCACCGTGGCCAACACGGCGCCGAGCAATCCGAATCGCGGAAGCAACATATAGTTTAGTGCCAAATTGCCAATCAGACCGATCAAGAGCGCCAAGCTGCTAAGTCTCGCCCGTTCGGCACACCACAAGTACGTTTGTGCGACGACCGCCAAGCTGAACCATACGCAGTACGAGAGCGTCAGCGGCAACACCGCCAGCCCGCCGTCGTATTTGCCGTGCAGCACCCACCCAAACAGAATCGGCGAGCCAAGCAAAATCAGCACCGCAGCGGCCGTAAACGCCAATCCCAACAATTTCAAGCAACCGTTCAGCCGCAGCGAAACCGCGTCGCGCCGCCCGGCTTCCCAGTCGTGCGAAAGGTGCGGCAACAGGATGCCGGCCAGCGTTCCGGCGACGCCGATCAACAGCACAGGCACGACGCGGCTGCAATGATATTGGCCGACCAGCGCATCGGCGGCGCCGGCTTCGAGCGGCGCGAAATGCAGGATCATGAAGCGGTCGCCCGCATCAAACAGATTGGCCAGCAGATTCGTTACCCACACCCAGCCGGCGAACGGCAGCAGTTTGCTCCACAGTTCGCGATGTGGCAGTGGTTGATTCGTAGCGGGCGACTCGCGCCAGGCAGTTCGCAATACCAACACGCCGAACAGTGTTGCGATCACTGCGCTGCCGATGAACGCCGCGATTACCGCCTCTTCGTTCCAAGCTGTGAAGTACAGCAGGCCGAGTCCCAGCACGGCGAATGCCACGCTGTTGGCAAACTGCATCCACGAAACGGCGCGCACCTGACGCAACGCCGTAAGCAACTCGGTCGAAAAGTTAAAGACAATCGTCGTCGCCAACGCGACGCCGAGCAACTGCACCAAGTGCGTCTGCTGTGCGTCTCGAAAAATGAACCAAGCAAACCAGCCGGGGGCCATCAGCACCAGCAACACGGCCACGCTCCCCAAAACGCCGCTGACGAGACACGTTCGTCGTAGAAACACGCGCAGTTGCCCACGCTGCCGGTAGAATTCGACGTACCTGCCGAACGAACCGGGCAAACCAACGACGGCCAGCGGCGCCATCAGCAGCAGAAAACCAAACGCCATCGACCAACGCCCCAACTGGTCGTCGGCCAACAGCCCGCAAAACAGAACGTTGCGCACCAGGCCCACGAGCTTCTGCACCACGGTCATAACCAACATGAACATGACGCCGGTGGCCAATGACTCGGCGCGCAGCGCGGCCGGGGAATCCAGCGAATCCAGCGGATTCTCGCATGCGCTGTTAGTTGTGGTTGCAGTCGCCATAAATCGGGTTATTAGCGGTAGGGCGAAAGCCCTCCGGTGAGTCACATCTCGCAAATTCCCGGTGGGCGTGCGCCCTACCGCTACAAAATGCTTCCAGCGTTGGGGTTAAGGGCTAGGGGTCGGGTGTTCAATGATTCATTTTTTGTCGGCAACCATTTCACGAGTTGACGAATCTTCAGCCGCAAAAAATGAATTATTGAACACCCGACCCCGTTTGATGCCGATCTTGCGCGGGTCCACGGTTAGCCAATTCATGAAGCGCACCATGTCCGGGTCGGCGTGGATGCGCTGCAAATGGAAATCGTCGTCGCCGGGGAAGTTGTAGCCTCCGTAGGCTGAGCAGACGGCCTCGAATCCGTGCTCCCGCGCCAAGTGAAACGCAGCGGCGTTCAAGTTCGCGTGCAGTCCAAAAGGAAACGCAAAGTAGCGGACCGGCCGGCCGACGGCGGTCTGCAGTTCAGCGGCGGCTTGCACCACTTCGTCGTACAACCGGCGCGGGTCGTGAATGCGTCCCAAATCCGCATGCGTGCGCGTGTGGGCGCCGATCTCGATGCCGGCCGCGGCCAGGGCTCGCAGTTGCTCCAGTGTGTTGGGGCGCAGCGGCTGACCCAACGCCACGTCGTGTGGAAAGGGATCGCCGTCGAGCACGTGTTTCGTCGTTACAAAGTAAGTGAACGGAATTCGCTGTTTGACCAGCCACGGCAGCGCCTGCTCGCAATTGTCGGCGTAACCGTCGTCGAACGTGATGCTGACCGCCGGCCGCTGGTTGTGCGGCCCGCGGATGCGTCGCTGCGCCTCTTCCAGCGAAACCATGTCGAAGTGCGATCGCAGCCACTGCATCTGTTCGATAAACCGCTGGTTCGAGATCGTCCACGCGTTCGGCCACTCGTCGGCCACACGGTGATAGAACAGCACAATCACCGGCGCACGGCCGTTGCGCGCGGCGTGCCGATTGGCCAGGTGCCGATATGGCAACGTGCCGCACAGATACGTCTTCAGCAGCAACTGTTTCCACGTTCCCATTGAGTGCCCTTAATGCATGCCCGCCAGGTTGATGCTGCTCTTGATCCAATTCTTCATTGTGCTGCCGGCCAGCCAGACGCCGTGTCGAATCCGCGGGACCGCGCGTCGCGGCACCACGCGCAGCTCGATCAACGGCCGCGGCTCGGCTCGCCAATGGGCTTTGTACGGTTCGTCGCCACGCAGAAAGTCAAACCCGCGCTGGCCGTCCTCGATGGCCTTCTTCAACACGGCGACGTTCATGATCCGGCCCGGTTCTTCGTCCAGCACGTCGGGTGCCACGCCTGCCTGATAGGCGTACGTCACGGTGCTGCTGGTCAGATGAAACTCGGCGGCCACTGGACGGCCATCCAGTTCGGCCCAGTGCAGTTGCAAGCAGCCCGCCTCCAACATTCGCTCGGCCGCTTCGTGCAAAAAGTCGGAAAACTGCGGCGAGGCGAAACAGCCCGGCTCGCCCAGACTCTGCCGGCGGCGCTGATGCAAGTCGACCAGGATCTTCATGCCGCGAAGCAGGTCTCGCTCGTTGGCCGCCGTATTCAAGACCACGCGGCCCGACTCCAACAGCCGCCGCTCGACGCGCCGCACTTGCTTGCGATGCGATTTCGAGAGACCCGCGAGATACTCGTCCCACGACGGCGGCAGCTCGATGCGCCAGCAATTCATGCCGTTGCGGCGATGCACCGCGTTGCCGTTGTCCACAAGATGCGCGACAAGTTTTGCGGCCGTGCAGTCCGACGCCGACAACCCGGTCAGTTCCAACAAATCCCAGTTGTTGTGCTGATGCCCGTTGGTGGCCTGTGAACTGGCGGCCTCGGTAAGCCACTCGGCAATCGCGGCTGTCACCGCCTCTTCGTGTTCCGTCGTCGAGAGGATGCTGAGATAGTCCGAGCAAGCTTCGCCCGAGCCCAAGAACCGCAACACTCGGCCGCGGGCGCCGCAACGCCGCATGTACCACGGAGCGATGCCGACCAACGTGCCGTGCACGTCGCGGACGCTGAGCACAAACAGCTCGCCGCCGTGGCCGAAGTGTCGCCACCAGGCGATCAACCATGGCCAGCTACGAAACGGCACGCCGCGCGCCAGACATGCCCAGTGACCCGCCAACGCGGCCAGTTCGGCGGTCGAAGAGATGCGTTTAACCTGCATGGGGAACTTCTCAAACGAATTGTTCTCGTAGCCGAACTCGTGAGAGTTCGGGCTTTTCGACGTACCAGTCGGCCGAAGTCTCACGACTTCGGCTACGTCTCACGACTTCGGCTACGTCTCACGACTTCGGAATTGTTCTCGTAGCCGAACTCGTGAGAGTTCGGGTTTTTCGACGTACCAGTCGGCCGAAGTCTCACGACTTCGGCTACGTCTCACGACTTCGGTAGCCGAACTCGTGAGAGTTCGGGCTTTTCGACGTACCAGTCGGCCGAAGTCTCACGACTTCGGCTACGTCTCACGACTTCGGCTACGTC
>JBGTKH010000277.1:0-5464 GCA_041744735.1 Pirellulaceae bacterium
CAAACGCTTCGCCATCAGCCTGCTCAAGCAGCAAACCGACAAGCAAAGTATCGCCATGCGCCGGCGCATCGCCGGCTGGAATATCAACTACCTGGCGCAAGTCCTTGGAATTTCAAAGGCTTAGTTTGCGTTTGCCGTGGCGCGGCAGTCTGTTCGAGATATCGTTAAGCGCTTATCCGATCGGTTGTGTTTTACCAAGAACGGACGGACGCGGGCGTCCGTCCTTCCGCGTCGGCTATCGCCGTTTCTTGGTCGCACAGGCACCGGCGACGGCGCAGGTGGCGCAGCCGCTGGTACCACAGCCGCCGCCAGCGGCTTCGTCGGTGCCACAACCGGGCCCGCAACCTTCGGTGAGCGTTTGGCTGAATTTGCGGAACTGCACTTGGGCTTCATAGGCGGCGGCCAACTCGTCGGTGATCGTCTCCAGCTCGGGCGTCACGTCGCCGAGGAAATAGAAGTACAGCGAACGGCCGTCGAATAGGTGCTCGACGTCCATCAGTACGGCCGGAATACGGCGCTGAGCAAGCACGGCCACGCAGGCGGCGTACGCTTCGTCGCGGTGCTTGTCCAGGCGGGCCAACAGCAGGTCGTCCTCCACGGTCACGCGGCGCATCAGGGAACCGTCGGCACGGCCGAAATCATCGGCCCCCGCGTCGTTCGCGAGCACTTCACCGACTTCCAAGCCGCGGCTGGTCCGGCATACCACCCGCGTGCCTCGCGAGTAACGCACGGCATCGACCGCGGTAAAACGGCCCACGTGACCCAACAGTCCAATTCGTATTAAATGCTGACGAGACACAACTGTCCTAAGCCCGATGATGTCTGTTGCGGTTGTGGCGTCGACGGACGCGACGCTTTCATGTTATCATTTTGACCGATCACTGACTTCTCGCCTAGACCGAGGACGACCATGCTGCAACTGACGAAAACCGATCGAAACGCCCCGATTGTCCCTGCTACCGCCTGGTCCGAATTGGCTAATCGCGTTCTCGACGGGCACGAGTTGACGATCGACGAAGGGTTGACCATCCTGCGTTCGCCGGACGAAGAATTGTTGGACTTACTGTCCGCGGCGTACCGGGTTCGACTTCGGTACTTCGGCAACAGCGTGCAGCTTTACTTTCTAATGAACGCCAAGAGCGGCCTCTGCCCCGAAGACTGTTCGTATTGCTCGCAGTCTAAAGTTTCAACGGCCGAAATCCCGCGCTACAACATCCTCAACCGCGAGAAGCTGCTGGACGGCGCGAGGCTGGCGCGCGAGCGGAACGCCAAGACGTATTGCATCGTAATCTCGGCGCGGGGACCCAATGAGCGCGAAATGCAAGCCGTCGAAACGATCGTGCCGGAGATCAAGCAGCGATTCGACTTAAACGTCTGCGCGTGCTTGGGGCTGCTGACGCCCGAGCAGGCTCAGCGGCTGAAGGCGTGCGGCGTCGACAAGGTCAATCACAACGTGAACACCAGTGCCGAGTTTTACAAAGAGATTTGCTCCACGCATACCTACGAGGATCGCGTCAACACGTTGCGTGCGGTGCGCGAAGCCGGCATGCAATTGTGCTCCGGCGGAATTATCGGCATGGGCGAGCGAGACATCGACGTGGTGCAGATGGCGCTGGAGCTGCGCGAAATGCGCGTCGAGTCGATTCCGCTGAACTTCCTGAACGCCATCGACGGCACGCCGCTGGAGAAGACCAATCGGTTGAACCCGCGCTATTGCCTAAAGGCGTTGGCCATGTTCCGGCTAGCGAACCCGTCGTCGGAGTTGCGCATCGCCGGCGGCCGAGAGATCCATCTCGGCAGCCTGCAGGCGTTGGGCCTGTATGCAGCCAACTCGGTCTTCGTCGGCGATTATTTGACAACGAAGGGCCAGGCGCCCGAGGCCGACTACAAAATGATCGAAGATTTGGGATTTGTGGTCACTCGGCATGAAGACGTTGCGGCAAGGTAGCGCAATCAACCCGTAGCCGAAGTTGTGAAACTTCGGAATTCCCACGAATTCCGCGACGGGACGGGCGTTGTCAAACGCGCTCTGTTCATCTCACGTCACATCGCATTGATTCGCATGACACCGTACGACCAAGTGGCCCGTTGGCTCGCCGAGTCACAATCGGCGGTGGCCTTTACCGGAGCGGGAATCAGCACCGAGAGCGGCATTCCGGACTTTCGTTCGCCCACGGGAATTTGGGCTCGCTCGCAGCCCGTGTACTTCGATGATTATCTGGCCAGTGCCACAGCGCGTCATGAATACTGGCGGCAAAAGGCCGCGGCGCATCGCGAGTTTGCGGACAGCCAACCGAACGCCGGGCACGGCGTGCTGGCGAAGTGGGAGTGCGCCGGGCGGCTGCGGGCGGTGGTTACGCAGAACATCGACGGCTTGCATCAACTGGCCGGCAGCCGGCGCGTGTTCGAGTTGCACGGCACAGCGCGATTCGTTTCGTGTTTAGATTGCGGCGCGCGTTACGATGCCGGGCCGATCGTCGCAGAGTTTTTGTCGACGGATGTCGTGCCGCAATGCGTGGCCTGCGGCGGGCGGGTCAAGCATGCGACAATTTCGTTCGGCCAACTGCTGCCGACGGACGTGCTGCAACAATCGATACAACTCAGCGAACAGGCCGACCTGTTCTTCGCGATCGGCTCGTCGCTCGTCGTGCATCCCGCCGCCAGTTTGCCGCCGCTGGCCAAACGTCACGGCGCGCGACTGGTCATCATCAACCGCGAAGCCACTCCGCAAGACGACATGGCCGACGCGGTGATCAATGCATCGATCGGCGAGGCGCTGACGGCGATCAATGACCGACTGTGCAAAATGACGAATGACGAAATACCCAATGACGAATGAATGTCGAATACCGAATGTCGAATGTCGAATAACGAAGTTCGAGTGAGGTGTTTGTTATCAATTCGTCATTCGGACTTCGTCATTCCTTCGTCATTCGTCATTCGATATTCGACATTCGTAATTCGTTGCCCTCTGCGATGTAGCCACGGCCGTCTCCATTGTGGGGACTTGACGCTGGCGGAGATTCTGCGACGATCGGTGCTCCCAACGGGAAACACACGGAGGTTTCCCACCTGCCATTACCCCCCACCAACATTGCCTGCCTAGTTTTTTCCTCCCTCGATTTTGCTTTTGAAAAAGGAGTGTTAGCATGAGGGCCTTAAGCCTGTTTACTGTCTTGTTGTGCGCGCCCGTGGCGCTGGCCAGTGAAGTTCCCGACGCGGCGAAATCCGCGACTGCGGCCGCTGAAGTTGCCAAGCCCGACGCTGCGAAGTCCGAAACGCCGAAACCCGACGCTGCGAAACCCGCAACCGCGAACGCCGGTACGCCAAAAAACATCGCGGCGAAAGCCGAAACTGCGAAGAAAGTGCCGCTGCACGAACATCCGACGCTGCTGCAAATGTTGAAGCGAAACAACGAATTGCGGCTAGGCGTCGGTTTGAGGACTCAGCGGATTTCCCCGGAACTGACGACGGCCGCCCAAGATCACGCCAACTACATGGCGCGCACGGGCGATTTCAATCACTACAGCAACCTCGGACCGTGGGGCCGCGCCCGCAAATTCTTCTATCGCGGAAATGTGCGTGAGAATATCGCGATGGGCCAGCGCGACGTCGGCGGGGCGTTCAGCGCTTGGCGAAACAGCGGCGGCCATTGGGCTTCGATCGTCTCGAACACGGAAGATGCCGGATTCGGTTATGCCCTCAGCCAAGGTGGTACGCCGTACTGGGTTGGCATGTACGGCTACCCAGACGAAACCGAAGCCCCAGTGCCGGTAGTTGCGAAGACCGAAGCTCCGAAGACCGAAGCTCCGAAGACCGAAGCTTCGACATCGGAGGCTCCGACGCCGGCCGCCGATCAACTTGCCGCCGACGAAGCTCAGCCGCCCGCTCCGTCTGCTGACGCCGCCGCGGCGGATGACAGCGATGACGATTCAGGCAGCCACTACAACAATGGTCGGCGCCGCGTGTTGCGGTTTCGCCGGTAGTTGATGAGCCTGGTTGATGTTCAAGTGCTGCGCCGGCGGATGCAACCGGCATTGTCCCTACGCGCATCCGAGCCTGCACCGCCGGTTGCCCGTCGGCGTAGACACAAATTTGGAGTGCGGCGATTCATCGCCGCTTTGGAAATGGAGTGCTGCGACTTGTCGCCGCTTTTGACTTTGGGATCGGAAACAGTCCGATCGAAGGCCCATTTTGGTCGCTCATCCAACATTCCTAAAGCGGCGACGAGTCGCCGCACTCCAAAGATTTGACGGTCGCTGATTCGCGACGTATATAACTGTTGCGGCCTTACTCATCTGCCGGTTTCCAACAGCGCGAACATCTCTTCTATGATTGCCGACTTGCCTATTGCCGTGCCCGTAGCTGAACTGCGCCCATGCATTATGCCAACGGACGACGACGCGGTGCGCCGGCACGTGTGTTTGGCTCTGGCCTCGACGCAAGCGCCGCGGCCGGCGGCGGAACGGCGGCGAGATCACCGGCATCTTTATCCGTATCCGGTGTTCGTCACGCCGGTCGACGACAGCGGTGCGGTGCTGGTCGATGAAACGATTGCGGTCATCGGCCGGCATCTAGCCGAGCGTGGCATCGACTTTTATTATCATCAGGCGATAACCCATCGCCGGGTGGTTGTTTCGCTGTCCGGCGATTACGATCAGTGGCTGGGTTTGTTGACCGACTTGACCTGGTGCCGCTTCAACCGTCACGGCTGGTACGAGAACGGCGGGCGGTTCCGGCGAGTCGTGCCATCGCCGGTTGCCGCCGACACGTAGGTAATCGCCGACTGATGTGACAAGTAGGACGGAATGCCATTCCGTCCGGGACGGATTGCAAATCCGTCCTACGAAAACCGTCACTTCAACGATGGTCATCGACGAGTTTGTGCGGCTGCCACTCTCTTTGCGCCGGAGGCAGCCATGCAGAAAACTCGCATCCATCGCATCCTGGACGACGTGGGCACGATCGCTTTTCCGGGCGTGTTCGACACGCTGTCGGCCAAGATCGCTCAGCGCGTAGGCTTTCCGATGGCCTTCGTGTCGGGCTATTCCGTCGCGGCGACGACGATCGGCGAACCGGACTTGGGTCTGCTGACACAGACGGAGATGATCGACCGGGCGCGGCGGATTTGCATGAGCGTTCGGATTCCGATTATCGTCGATGCCGACACGGGCTACGGCAATCCGCTGAACGTGTATCGCACGGTGAATGAATTGATCGCCGTGGGCGCGGCCGGATGTTTTCTGGAGGATCAAGTGTGGCCGAAGAAGTGCGGTCACATGCGCGGCAAGAAAGTGATCGAGCGCGACGATTACGTGCACAAGATCGCCGCCGCGGTCGAGGCTCGCGGCGGGCGCGACTTCTTCATCGTTGCCCGCACCGACGCACTGGCCGCCGCTGGCATCGATGAAGCGATCGCGCGCGTCGAGGCGGCCCGAGCCACCGGGGCCGACGCCAGTTTTGT
>JBGTKH010000278.1:0-10981 GCA_041744735.1 Pirellulaceae bacterium
GTGTTCAGGCAACAGGCGCGGGAGCCAGGTGGCGTCGATTAGACCGACTTCCAAGAGATCGAGAAGGTGGACTTGGTCTTTGCGTCGAAACGAATTCAGTTTCATCCGCACCAGGGCCTCGAGGGAAAGGATTTGATAGTCTTCGGCGCGAACGGCTTCCGTGACGTCTGCAGAGGGAGCCGGGTACGTCGGACGAACTTTCTCTCCGGCGAAGAGGAGATGAACGGCATCGCGAGGGCTGCCGTTGGGGCCGTCAATGAAACACTCCACATCCATGACCCGGTGATGCTCGAAGCCGGCCGCTTCGAGCGCCTGTTTCACGGCTGCGAAGTCGCAGCGGCGGATGAGAATGTCGACGTCTTGCGTGTTGCGGACGGCGGCACGATCCACGCGCGCGACCCATGCGGCGACGGCATTGCCGCCTGCGACGGCGTACAGAATGCCCGCTTGTTCCAATGCGTTGGCGGCTCGACAGGCTCGTTGGCGGACGGCTTCCACGGCTTCGATCATCCTTTTCCAGGAGAAGTCTTGCAGTTCAACCGCCATCATACAACTCAATAGTATTGCAAGGTTTTTGGATCACGCGCGAAGTGGCCAGGGTCAGACGTTCAGAATTCAAAATTGCTGCGGCGGGCGTTCTCCACTTACCACGACTCTTTCGCAGCAATTTTGAATTCTGAACGTCTGACCCGTGCGTCTGACCAAAGTATACCTAATGAACTGACTCGCCGCGGGGCTGCGCGGAGCCAGTGGACCAGCTCGGTCCCACTCGGCACCCGAACGTTGCGCTAGGCAGAATGGCGGCAGGGAACTATGCTGGAACATTAGCGTGGTCTGGGACCGGTCATTTCCAACTCGGGAATAGCCCAAAGCACAAACCACGAAAGGAGTTGGCGTCGCGAGCGAGCAGAACACGATGGCCGGTTCGCCGCGCCGCCTTGAGGTTTTGGGAAACGGAGAGGCTTACCAGACTGAACAAAAAACCGGCATAGCGGTACTAACAACCGGTGCACCGCCACGTTACGACAGCCTGCCAAGGCGACAACGACGAACACGGCATGGATGGGAAGGGTCGCCGGATTCGGTCGCCGATTTGATCTGCACCGCAGCGGTTTCGACAATTACTGCAACAAGGATGCTTGTCAGCTAACCATCAACCTTCCACATGCGGCCACCGACGGTCGTCAAAGGGACATGATATGAACTCAGCCGACTCCACGCCCGTCACGGCGACGCTCAGCCAATCCGACGCCGTTACCAAATTAGGGCAGGCTCGCGCAAAGATCATCGACCAACTGTCCACGGTAATCGTGGGCCAGCAACAAGTGATCGAGGAGTTGCTGATCTGTCTGTTCAGCCGCGGCCACTGCTTGTTGGAAGGGGTGCCGGGTCTGGCCAAGACGTTGATGATCAGCACGCTGGCGCGGACGTTGAATCTAACGTTCAGCCGCATTCAGTTTACGCCCGACCTGATGCCCGCCGACATTACGGGGACCGAGATTCTGGAAGAGAACCGATCGACGGGTGGCCGCGAGCGGCGGTTCTTGGAGGGTCCGCTATTCTCGCACATCATCTTGTCCGACGAAATCAACCGCACGCCGCCCAAGACGCAGGCCGCGCTGCTGGAAGCGATGCAGGAACGGCAAGTGACCGTGGGCCGCGTGCGGCATCCGCTGTCCGATCCGTTTTTCGTGCTGGCCACGCAGAACCCCATCGAACAGGAAGGCACCTATCCATTACCCGAAGCTCAGCAGGACCGCTTCATGTTCAAGGTGTTCGTGAAGTATCCGACGTTCAACGACGAGTTCGAGGTGGCTCGCCGCACGACCGCCATCCAATTCGACGATGTGCGGCCCGTACTGTCCGGTGAAGAAATCATCGAGTTGCAACGCATCGTACGCGAGGTGCCGGTCACCGACCACGTGATTCGTTACGCGCTGTCGCTGGTCCGCCAAACGCGCCTGGGCTATCCGGGCGTGCCCGACTTCGTGCAAGAAATGGTGTCGTGGGGAGCCGGCCCGCGAGCCGTACAATTCTTGATCTTGGGCGGCAAGGCGCGGGCGCTGTTACACGGCCGCACTCACGTTTCGACCGACGACATCCAGGCCCTGGCCAAGCCGGTGTTGCGACACCGGTTGGTCGTTAACTTCTCCGCCGAAACCGAAGGCATCACTCAAGACGACATCGTACAGCGTTTGATCGCGGTCACTCCCACCAAGGAAGACGAGCTTACAAGCGATGCCCGATTCCAAAAGATTTTTGCATCCTGACGCGATCAAACGCATTTCGCGGCTGGACATCCGGGCGCGGCGGATCGTAGAGGGTTTTCTGGCCGGCATGCACCGCAGTCCGTACTTCGGGCAGTCGGTCGAGTTTCTGCAGCACCGCGAATACGCGGCGGGCGACGATCTGCGCAACGTGGACTGGAAAGTCTGGGCGCGGGGGGATCGCTTGTACGTCAAGCAGTATGAAGAGGACACGAATTTGCGTTGCACGTTGCTGGTGGATGTTTCCAACAGCATGCAATACGGCAACGGGCCGATGAATAAGTACGAGTACGCCTGCACGCTGGCGTCGAGTCTGGCGTACTTGGTGCTGCGGCAACAGGACGCGGTGGCCAGCGTGACGTTCGATGCGCGCGTGCGAAACAAGGTCCCGTCGCGGAGCAAGCGAAACCATATCTTGTCGGTGATCAACTCGCTGGACGTCAGCCATCCGGCGGACAAGACAGAGATGTACGGCATCCTGCGCGAAGCGGCGGAGACGTATCCGCGTCGCGGCATGATGGTGCTAGTGTCCGATTTGCTGGTCGATCCGCAATCGACGCTGAAGGGGTTGAAGCTGCTGCGCAACCGCGGGCACGATGTGCTGGTGTTTCACGTAATGGACGACGACGAGCTGGATTTTCCCTTCTCCGGTCCCACGCGCTTCGAAGGGCTGGAGACGAGCGACTACCTGAATTGCAACCCGCGAGCGCTGCGTGACGGATACTTGGAGGCACTGAACAACTTCCTCGGCGAGATGCGCCGCGGTTGTGCTCGCAACACCATCGACTACGCCCTCATCCGCACCAGCGACCCGCTCGACGCGGCGCTGGCAACGTATCTGAGCAATCGGTTGGGAATGCACCACAAGAACTAACACCGCGTCTGCGCGAATTGACGCCGGTAGAAAAATGACGAATGCCAAATGACGAATGACGAAAGAATGACGAAGCTCGAAGCCCGGAATTGTGCCGTACGATCGTCTCGTCCCTCATGGAGTGACGTTGCGCTGTCGCTCTCCCTTCGTCATTCGACATTCGTCATTCATTCGACATTCGTCATTGGTCATTCGTCATTTCCGTTTCGTGTTCCACTCGACCGGTCGTCGCCATAGGGGCTCTGCTTCCGGCATGTTCTTCAGCATTTTCTCACCCGCTGTTTTGCTCGGTTTGCTGATCGGGCTGCCGCTGATTCCGGTGTTGATTCACTTAATCAACATGATGCGGCACCGGCGAGTGAAGTGGGCGGCGATGGACTTTCTGCTGCAGAGCTACAAGAAACACCGCAATTGGATCTGGCTGAAACAACTGCTGCTGTTGCTGCTGCGAATGGCGGCCGTGGCGTTGATCGTGATGATGTTGGCGGGACTTGGATGCCGAAACGAATTGGCCGGCTGGTTCGGCGGCACGCCGACGCATCACTATGTGCTGTTGGACGACAGCTATTCGATGTCGGACCGTGCGGGAGGCACGACGGCTTTCGAGAGCGCGCTACAAGCCATCGGTCGCGTTGTAGACCGAGCGTCTCTTCAAGAGACTCGGCAGAAGTTCACGCTGCTGCGCTTCTCGCAGGCCGTGAGCAGCGCCGCGTCGGACGCCGAAGCCGCCGCCGACCAAGTGGCCGACTTGAATGCCGAAGTGATCGACGACAACTTCAAGCTGCTGCTGGAAGAGAAACGGAACACGTTTGACGTGTCGCAGTTGGCCGTCGGTCCGCGAGCCGCGCTGAACGTCGTGAAGCAACTGATCGATCAAAGCCCGGACGAGAGGCACGTTGTGTATGTCGTCTCGGATTTCCGCGCCAAGGATTGGGACAACCCGACCGAAGTGCGCGAGACGATGCGGAAGTTGCGCGAATCGCGGGCCGACATTCAACTGATCGGCTGCGCGCGGGCCGAGCATCCGAATCTGGGCATCGTCGACGTGGCCGCGACCGACGACACTCGCGCCGCCGGCGTGCCCTTGTTTGTGAACGTGACAGTGAAGAACTTCGGCAAGGACGCGGCGAAGAAAGTGCAGTTGAACGTTCGCTCGCTGTTCTACGATCCGGAGACAGCCGCAGCCAGCGAGCCGGATCGCGTCAAGGGAGACGCCGAAACTCTGCCGACCGTGCTCATCGACGAAATTCGGCCCGGCGAAGCCACAACGCGGCGCGTGCAGGTATTCTTCCCGAAGGCCGGCCAGCATGTCGTCGAAGCCATCTTGCCGGAAGATCCGGTGTCCACCGACAACCACCGCTGGTCGGTTGTCGATTTTCCCGAAGGCGAGCCGGTGCTGGTCATCGACAGTAGCCCGCAGCAACGAAATGCGTACTTCCTGCAATCCGCCTTCGAGCCGGGCCAACGAGCGAACACGGGCGTCCGGCCCGACGTGCAAACCGCGGCGTTCCTGCGAGACACGTCGCTGGAGGTGCTAAACAAGTATCATTCGATTTATTTGCTTGACGTCGATCGACTGGATACTCGCGGCGTCGAAAACTTGGAAGCCTACGTCCAGGCCGGCGGCGGCGTGGGGATTTTCGCCGGAGCGAATCTGAACATCGCCTTTTACAACGACAACTTGTATCGCGACGGCGAAGGGCTAATGCCGCTGCCGCTGGAGCGCGATGACCTGTTGCCGCCCGAACTGGCTGAGAACATCCCGGATATCGAAGTCACCGATCATCCAGTATTCAGCGTCTTTCTGGGCGAGCGCAATCCGCTGATTCGTTACGTGACCGTCGAGCGTTACCTGATGCCGCCGAAAGATTGGCGTCCCGCGCCCGATTCAAAAGTTGACGTGATTGCTCGCCTGCGCAACCGCAATCCACTGGTCGTCGAACGCAAGTTCGGTGAAGGCCGCGTGGTGGTCGTGCTGACAACGCTGGCTCCCGACTGGAACAACTGGGGACACGATCCCAGCTTTGTGGTCGTGGCTTTGAAACTGCAATCCTATCTCGCGTCGGCACGTCGCGTGGATACGCCGCGGCTGGTCGGCACGCCGCTGGATTTGCAACTGGAGGCGGACAAGTTTCGCAAGGACGTTACGTTCGTGGTGCCGGGCGAAACGCCCGAATCGCGCGTGCTTATTGACAAGCCGGCGGTGAAGCCGGAAGAGGATTCGCCGGTGATGAACGCATCGCTCGGCCGGGCCGCCGAAGACAACGCTCGCGCGGGCGAGACCGACCGCAGCGGCGTGTACGAAGCCTGGCCGATCAAGACCGACGGCACGCTGGACATCCGCCGCTATGCCGTGAACGTCGAGCCAAACGAAGGCGACCTGGCGATTACCGGGCCGCAGTTGTTAATCAGCAAGCTGGACCCGGTTTCGCCACAGTTCGTTTACTGGGACGAATTCGTGATCGATCCGATGAAGGAAGCCGGCTTCCAGTGGAGTCAGTGGATTCTGTATGTGATGATCTTTTTGTTAATCGGCGAGCAGCTTTTGGCCTACTCGGCGAGCTATCATCCGGTTCGAGGAGGGGCCCGCTGATGGATTTGTCGATTGTCTTGCTGGCGCAGGCTCCCAGCCGCACGTACTTCGAGTTGTCGCGGCTGCAGTCGATGACCGAATGGTGGCAGTGGCTGTTGCTGTTGGGCGTGTGCCTGGCCGTGGCGGCGATCATTGTCGTGATGTATCTGTACGACAGCGTCGAGTTGCCGCGCGGCGTAACGGCGACATTGGTGTTGTTGCGCGTGCTGGCATTCGTCGGGCTGATTGTCTTCTTTTTGAATTTGGAAAAACGCACCGAACGCAAACTGGTAAAGAATTCGCGGGCCCTGCTACTGGTTGATACCAGTCAGAGCATGGGCTTGCAGGATACTGATTCGACGTCGGTGCCGGCGGCGGTCAGCCGCATCGAGCAGGTCGTCGGCGAGTTGTCTCAGGGACCGCTGATCGCCAAATTGCGCGAGAAGCACGACGTAGTGGCGTATCGATTCGACCAAGCCGCTAAACCGGTCGAGGTGGCATCGTTTCCCAAGCTGGCCGCGGCTTTCCCACCGGATGAGACGGTCACGAGTTCGTCGCCGCGGTTCGGCCGTTCACTGCGCGACGCGCGGATACTGACGCTTCTCGCCGGTGCCATCTTCGCGTTGTCGCTGATGATTGGCGTGGTGTACTTGCTCATGCAGGGCGCCGGGCTCGGGCGAGCCGTATCTTCATGGGCGCTGATGGCCAACATCGCGTTCTTGCTCGCCGCGCTGGTTACGTTGGCCATTGCCGACTTGCGGAATCCGGAGGTCGGCTGGCTGGCGACGTTCGGCATTTCCGATCCGGCGAAATCGCGTGTCGCAGAAAATAAGACGTCGGAAGACGAGAGCGGCGATGAGAGACAGCCGGCCGAAGAAGATCCGGAGCTGAGGGTCGATTGGAAGACCGCGTTGCTGCCGCGGGGTGTGGAGACTCGACTGGGCGAAGCGGTTCGATTCCTCGTGAATAAGGAACGCGGCGGGCCGGTGGCCGGCATC
This sequence comes from Pirellulaceae bacterium, assembly GCA_041744735.1. Lineage (GTDB taxonomy): Bacteria > Planctomycetota > Planctomycetia > Pirellulales > Pirellulaceae > JBGTKH01. The sequence continues at coordinate 6,712 of JBGTKH010000278.1, forward strand.
GTAGTGTTCACTGACGGGGCAAATAACGCGGGTGTTGAACCGACCGCGGCAATCACGGCTGCGCGAGAAGCGGCGATTCCCGTTTATACGGTTGGGCTTGGCTCGACGGAACGCCCGGCCAACGTGCGCGTGGTGGACCTCGAAGCGCCGCAACGAGTTTATCCGGGCGACGCGTTTACGTTGACCGGCTACTTGCAGGCATATGAATTGGAAGACCGCACGGTGAAGGTCGAACTTGTGTCTGCAGCCGCCGGCAGCGAAGAGGCACCCACGACGTTTGAAGAAGAGCGCCGAGTCACGCTCGGTCCCACAGGCGAAGTCATCCCGCTGAAGTTCGAGGTCACGCCAAGCGAACAAGGACGCCGCGTGTACAAGCTGCGCGTGCTGCCTCCACAACAAGATTACGACAAGCGGGACAACGAAAAGACCGCGACTGTGGAAGTTGTCGATCGCAAGAACCGCGTGCTGCTGTTTGCCGGCGGCCCGACGCGCGAGTTTCAATTCCTTCGCAATCAACTCTATCGCGACCGCGACACGACCGTCGACGTGCTGCTGCAGTCGGGCGTGCCGGGAATTTCGCAAGAGGCAAATGAGCTGTTGTTCGACTTCCCCGCAACCGCCGACGAATTATTTGAGTACGACTGCATCGTGGCGTTTGATCCCGACTGGTTTGAATTGGACGAGTTGCAGGTCGATTTGCTGGATCGCTGGGTAGCCGAGAAGGCCGGCGGCTTGATTGTCGTCGCCGGTCCGGTATACACACCGCAATGGGCCGGCCGGCCGCGCGGTGATCAGCGAGTCGACACGATCAAGGGCTTGTATCCCGTTGTGTTTTATGGACAGGGCTCGGCTACGCTTCGCATGGGCCGATTCGGCGGCGACTTGGCCTGGCCGCTGAACTTCACGCGCGACGGCATGGACGCCGAGTTTCTCTGGCTGGACGACACATCGCTGGACAGCGAACAAAAATGGTCGTCATTTGCCGGCGTGTACGGTTACTACGCCGTCAAAGATCCGAAGCCCGGTGCGCGCGTCTATGCCCGCTTTTCCGATCCCGACACCGAAATCGACAACGAATTGCCGATCTACATGGCCGGCCAGTTCTACGGGGCGGGCCGGGTCTTCTTTCAAGCCAGCGGCGAAATGTGGCGGCTGCGCGAACTGGACGACGCGTACTTCGAGCAATACTACACGAAGCTCATTCGCTGGGTGTCGCAGGGCCGGTTGCTGCAAGATTCCAGCCGCGGGTTGTTGCTGGTGGACAAGGACCGCTGCCTACTGGGCGATCAAGTTTCCGTACGGGCCGTTTTGACCGACGCCCAGTTTCAGCCGCTGACCACCGACGAGGTCTCGGCGATTTTGATTCAACCAGACAGCACGCGAACGACACTCATATTAAGGAAGCTGATGGAAGGCGGTCGCGAGGGAATGTTCGCCGCCCAGTTCACGGCGTTGCAGGAAGGAGACTATCGGGTCGAACTGAAGGTCCCGGATTCGCCTGAAGACGAATTGCTGGCCCGCGAAGTGCGCGTCCGAGTGCCCGACTTGGAAATCGAACGGCCGCAGCGGAACGATTCGCTGCTCAAGGAAATCGCCGACAAGACCGGCGGCCAATACGCGGTCGGCCTCGACGCGGCGATGAACCGGCGGGGATTGGGCACGGCACCGATTTACGATTTGATCGAACCACAGGATCAAGAGGCATACCTGCCGGGAACGCCCGACAAGCGATTTGAAAGACTGCTGATGGGCTGGCTGCTAGGGCTGATCTGCGGCGTTTTATGTCTGGAATGGCTCATTCGGCGGCTAAACAAACTGGCGTAGACTTCGGTTCGTCTATCTCTGGGAGGAACGAAAGAAACGGGGATTCTCCGTACAAACCGTGTTTCTGGCACGGAATCCGGGTTACGAGAAATGGCTTCTAGTATTAGAATTGCAAAACAAACGTCGGCGCACGTGCACGATTTCCGATAATAACGGCAATGGCAACTGTATCCGCAAAACCGCGTCTTGAGCCGCACATACGTGGCCTGCTGTCGGGCCTGCGGTGGCGAATTCGTGCGTACGTTTGGCTCGAAGGACTGGCTCTGGCCGTGGCCTGGATCGGTTTGACCTTCTGGGTGGCGCTGGCCATCGATTATCTACCCGTGTTAATGGGGGCCAGCGAAATGCCGCAGGCGGCCCGCGCGGTGCTGCTGGCGCTGATTGCCGGGGTGTTGGCGTACATCCTCTATCGATGGATTCTCCGCCGGACGTTTGTTCACCTGCGAGACCACAGCATGGCCGTGCTTTTAGAGCGGCGGTTCGGTCAGTTTCAAGACAGTCTGGTGACGGCGGTTGAGATGTCGGAACATCCCGATCACGCGCAGGAGTTTAACCGCGAGATGCTGGCTCACACCAGCGAAGAGGCGCTGGCTCAAGTCGGCCACGTGCGGCTCTCGCGAGTGTTCAACTTTCTGCCGTTGATGCGTAACAGCTTGGCCGCGTTTGCGCTCGTTGCGCCTGTCCTCTTGTTTTACGTCGCGAATGAAGACGCACTGGCGATTTGGATTAACCGCTTGTATTTGCTGCAAGATCAGCCGTGGCCGCGTAATGCGCACATTGAGGTGGTCGGCATCGAACTGATGCAAACGCCCGGCCCCAGCGGCGAAGTTGCGTCGTCACCGATTATTCCGTTCCAAGACGATTCGTTGAAGGTGGCCAAGGGAGCCAGCGTCACACTGCACGTGCGGGCCGACGCGGCTGCCAAGTACATTCCTGAGGTATGTGTGATTCACTACCGCACCGACGAAGGCGACCGCGGCCGCGTGAATATGAAAAAGGTCGGTCGTATTAAGGACGGATTCCAGCAATATGCCTTCGATCAGAAACCACTGAAGGGAATCTTGTCGAGCATCCACTTCGACGTCGTCGGCTTCGACGATCGCGTCCGCAATCGCTACATCCAAGTGGTCGATCCGCCGGCCATCGTGAAAACTGAACTGGAGTGCACGTTCCCGGACTACATGGTCGACGCCAAACTGTCGGCGGGACTCGCACGCAACATCGCCTGGTCGCCGGGTACTCAACTGCCGATGGGCACCGCAATCACGATCAACGCGCAGACGAACAAAGATCTGAAGCAAGTGCGAGTTTACAATCCTGATGCCGACGAGACAACGACGATCGACGTCACGGGTACAGGGGATCAGCGGCAGCAGTTCCAATATCGCGTGCCGCAACTGATGCAGAATCTGTCGTTGGAAGTCACGCTGCACGATACAGACGGTGTGTTCAGCGAACGCCCGCATCGGATCATCATCAGCGCCGTGTCGGACGAGGCGCCGCGTGTCGACGTGCGTTTGTACGGCATCGGTTCGGCGGTCACGCCCGATGTGCGCGTGCCGGCTCGCGGCACGATCATGGATGACTATGCGGTGAACAGAACCTGGTTCGAGGTGCATCCGCCCGATGCCGATCCGCGCGAGCACGAAATCAGTTTGGGCGCTGGCGGCAGCGTGGATGCGGCCGTCGACTTCCGCGAAATCCGCAGCCAGCCGGGCGGGTTTGAACTCAAGCCGCAGCAAAAGTTGGTGCTCAGTATTCGGGCCGAGGACAAATACAATCTCGACGGCGGACCGAATGTGGGCAGCGGCGACGTGTATCAAATGGACGTGGTGTCGGCCGAACAACTGTTGGCCATCCTCGAAGCCCGCGAGGCCGCAATGCGGCGGCGGTTCGAGCAAATCATCGACGAGATGACCGAATTGCGCGATTCGCTGCTACGGGTGAAGTCGGACACGAGTTCAGCCGGTTCCGATCCCCAGGACGCCACGGCCAGCGTGCCATCCGGTACAGACCCTGGTGACAAAACGCTGACACCTGAAGCGGCCGCGCAGCGGGCACGGTCGTTGCGGTTGCTGCGCGTGCAGCGGGCGTTTTTGCAGAGCCAGAAGTCCGCTCAGGAAATTCTCGGCGTGTCGGCCGCATTTCGCGACATCCGCGAAGAGCTGATCAACAACCGTGTGGACTCGGAAGACCGCAAGAATCGCCTGCAGAACGATGTCGTCGATCCGCTCGAGCACATCGGCAGCGTGATGTTCCCCGAATTGGACAGCCGCCTGCAAACGCTGGAAGCGAAGCTCGACGACCCTCAAGTCGGCCCCGCCGCCGCCGCCGCCGCCATCGCTCAGGCCAACGCGATCCTAATTGAGTTGGACAAAGTGCTGCAACGTCTCATAAAATTTGAAACGTACAACGAATTGCTCGATATTGTCCGGGCGCTGATCAA
>JBGTKH010000279.1:0-10383 GCA_041744735.1 Pirellulaceae bacterium
CTGCGCGGCCGCCGCGTGCTCGTGGTCGGCGCCGGCAATTCGGGCTGCGATATTGCGGTCGAGGCGGCGCAAAACGCGGCCGCTACATTTCACAGCCTGCGGCGCGGTTATCACTTCCTGCCCAAGTTTCTGCTAGGCAAGCCGATCGACGTGTGCGGCGAACGCTTGCTACGCTGGCGGCTGCCGCTGTGGCTGCGCCGCGCGGTGTCGTCGGTGCTGGTCAGAGTCGCATTGGGGAGCCCGCAACGCTACGGCCTGCCGGCGCCTGACCACAAGCTGTTCGAGACGCATCCGATCATCAACTCGCAGTTGCTCTATTACGTCGGTCACGGCGCGATCCGAGTGAAGCCGAACGTCGAGCGGCTGTGCGGCGACCGCGTGCGATTTGCCGACGGCAGCGAAGAGCACATCGACCTGATCGTCTGCGCTACCGGTTATAAGTTAAGTTTTCCATTCATCGACCAAAAGCACTTGGCTTGGCGAGACGGCCGGCCACAATTGTTCTTAAATGTCTTTCACCCGCAGCTCGATAATTTATTTGTGGCCGGCCTGATCCAACCGGACAGCGGCCTCTGGGGCTTGGCCGACTATCAATCGCAACTGATCGCCAGCTTTATCGCGTCCCTTGAGCACGACGCGCCGACCGCCACTTGGTTCCGCCGACTGAAAGCCATTGCTCATGAAGATCTCGGCCACGGCATCCACTATATCAACTCCCCGCGCCATACCATCGAAGTCGAACACTTCAGCTATCGCGTACGGCTCAAACGGCTGCTGGCGAAGTTCGGTGAATGCGCCGCGCAGGGCTCAGCTTGAGTTACTCCATGTGTTTGGAAGGATTTCGGAGGGCCGCTTTCCCAGTTGCGCTGTCACCTCGGCAGCCGAAGCAATGCTGACGTTGCAGGTTATCGGCGCCGTCGTTTTCCGCAATGCTTGCGAATTAGGTGTTGATGAGCACGATTCTGGTAGACGCTGCCGTGCGGATTGAGAACTTTGGCGTTTGTAAAGTCGGCATGAAGATCTCGGTCGCGCGAGCACAGGAGGCGAACTTTTGACACACGAGCTAACGCAATGATGTGCCAGTCATCGGACACGCAGAGTGCTTCCTCAAGGACGCTTTCAGTCGTCTGATCCACCTTGACGTCAGAGACCTTCCGCAGAATCCCTTGACGATCTAACTCGGCCAACAGCCTTGTTAGTCCCTTGAGTTTGCCGTATTCGCGGGCCAGCTTTCCGCCATAGACCGCGACCGCCTTCTTTTTGATGAGCGCTTCGTGAATCGGGTGAAAATCTTCATCGGGTGGGCGATTGAAGACCAGCGTAGCGACATTGGCGTCGACAATCAGGCACATCATTCACCCGTTCGGCCGAGAAGGCTCAGTTCTTCCTCCAAGAAGAAGCTGCGGTATTCAGGCGGCGCGTTCTCGACATTTCCAAGTGCGTCGAGTGTAATCGGCCAAACAGTGGTTTCCAGATTTGGCTTGTGGAAAAACAGAATCAAAACCTGGTCGGCAGAGACGGTTCCACGCGCAACTTCCTGCCGGATTCGGTCCACCAAATGATCGCTGTGCGTCTCGATCAAAAATATTCGGTTACCGTCGGCTACCAGTTTCGCGAACAATGTTCCCAGCGCCGCTTGTGCGCGTGGATGTAGGTGGACCTCCGGTTGTTGCATAAGCAACATGTCGCTAGACGAAGACAGCATGCACTGTACGACGACCGGCAACGCCTGGCTTACTCCGTAACCGACATCCGCCAAGTTGGCGGATCGTCCAGCAACGGAAGCCTGAATTTGGAACGGATCACTGGCATTTTTCCCCAGCCGTTTTACGTCGATTTTTTTGAACAGACCGGAATCTTCGCCAAAGCGCTTGAGGACCTCCCTTAGTCGCCGGAGGTCGTCTGATTTCGATTCCTGCTTTATCAGACTTGCCAAAAGCGTCGGTATGTGTTCGCCTTCGGGACTGTACCTGTCGACAAAGACATCGTACGTGCGCTTTGGCTTGGAGCGAATAGGCGCAAAGGACAGGCAGTTGTGAGGCGGCAAGGTCGCTTGCATGACTAATTCGGCGCGGGCAGAAACGATAAAGGCCTTGTTCAGTGCTGGCTTGTCTAGGTTTGATCGGGTCAACTGATTAAAAATCGCCTGGCGGACTTGCTGTTGCAATGCGGAAGTGCCGGACAGTGCACGCTCCGAATCGATTGTTTGCTGAAAATGAATTGGCTGCGATAGTTCAACTCCCAGATTGGACAAATGCAACTTTCCTGAGAGTTCATCCGCCGAGAGGTTCAATTCGACCGCGTCGCCGCCTTTCTTCATGTCTAGTTGTGTTAGCCGAACGTCGCCAAACCTCGTGCCATAGGTCGCGACAACTTCTCCTGGATCTTCAGCACTCTCGCTTGTCGACAAGCCAATGCTAAATGTCTGTGACTCGTCTATTGAAGCATTTTTGCTCGTAGCAATGGTGTCAAATGTGCCTAGATTGTAAGGCGGTTCATTGAAACCAGGATGTGTCGGAAAACGAGACGTGTCGTAAATACACGACACAATGGACAGAAAGGTCGTCTTTCCCGCGCTATTCTCGCCCACCAGTATGGTCAACGGCCGAATGGGGATACGCTGCAACGCGATAAAACTACGCACCTGTCGTAGGATGATCTGCATAACTTTTCCGATGCGAGAACGATCGATAACGAACTACACCAGTACCTTCTCAACAATTCTACCCGCCACGTCCGTTAGCCGGAATTTGCGGCCTTGGAACTTGTAGGTCAGCTTCTCGTGGTTCAAGCCCAGCAGGTGCAGGATCGTGGCGTGCAGGTCGTGGACGTGCACGGGGTCTTCGACGGGGAAGTAGCCCAGTTCGTCGGTGGTGCCGATGGTCTGGCCGCCTTTCACACCGCCGCCGGTCAGCCAGCAGCAGAAGGCGTCTTTGTGATGATCGCGGCCGGCGCCTTCGTCGCGGTCGCCTTGCAGCATCGGCGTGCGGCCGAACTCGCCGCCCCAGACGACCAGCGTGTCGTCCAACAGCCCGCGCTGTTTGAGGTCCTTGATCAGCGCGGTCATCGGCTGGTCCACTTGCTTGCATTTGCCGGGCAGGCTCTTGAACAGGCCGCCGTGATGGTCCCAGCCTTCGTCGAACAGTTGCACGAACCGCACGCCGCGCTCGACTAAGCGGCGGGCCAGCAGACAGTTGTTGGCGAAGCTGGCCTTGCCGGGCTGCGTGCCGTACATCTCGCGGATGTGTTTTGGCTCTTGCGAGATGTCCATCAGTTCGGGCACCGATGTTTGCATGCGATAGGCCAGCTCGTACTGATTGATGCGCGTGGCGATTTCGGGATCGCCCACGTCGGCAAGCTGCTCGCCATTCAGGCGGTTGATACTGTCCACGATGCGGCGGCGGTCGTCCTGGCCGATGCCGGTGGGATTGGAAAGGAAGAGCACGGGATCGCCGGTGCTGCGGAATTCGATGCCTTGATAAACGGTGGGCAGAAAACCGCTGCCCCACAGGCTGTTGCCCGCGCCGGCGACCGAGCCGGTGATCATCACGACGAAGCCGGGCAGATTATCGTTCTCGCTCCCCAGGCCGTACGTGACCCACGAGCCCAACGACGGCCGCCCAAAGCGCCCGAAGCCGGTTTGAAAGAAGAGCTGCGCCGGCGCGTGATTGAACTGCTCGGTGTGCAGCGTCTTGATCACTGCGATGTCATCGGCCACGCTGCTCAGGTGAGGCAACAACTCGGACATTTCGATTCCCGACTGACCGTGCTTGGCGAACTCGAAGCGCGTGCCCAACAGTTTCGGATGCCCGCGCAGAAACGCGAATCGCTGGCCTTCCAAATACTTTTCCGGGCATAATTCGCCGTCGTGCTGTTTCAGCACCGGCTTGTTTTCAAACAAGTCCAAGTGCGACGGCGCGCCGACCATGTGCAGGAAGATCACGTTCTTGGCCCGCGGCGCAAAATGCGGCGGCTTGGGAGCCTGCGGGTCCTGAGTCTGCGGCGCCGCCAACAAGTCCTTTCCCATCAGCGACGCCAACGCAATCCCGCCGATTCCCATCCCGGCGCGTTGAAACAGCACGCGGCGGGAAATCGTTTGGAGCTGTTCATTCACGTCAATCGAATTGCCGGTTTGCACTTTTCCTCGATCCTTTACCTCACGGTACAATCGTCTTCGCCCACGCAATCACCGCTTGGGCGATCGTCACGGCATCGTTCCATTCTGCTTCTGTAACTGGAGCATACGTTCCGGGATACCGTGTCTGTACTGCATAAACGCTCAGTTGGTCAGCATCCTGAACCGCTGCCGGAATTGACACGCCGTTTTGCTGAAGCCCGTCCAAAAGTTTCGCTAAATCGTGGGTGAATGGAAACATCCATCCATGTTGCTGATAAACGGCCTTGAGTGCCAACTCCGCTGCTTGCTGAGTAAAAAAACAGAGATCCTCCAAAAACCCCTGCGGGGGAAGCGGTGCCTGCGCGAGTGCCAATTTCCCCTCGGCACGTGCGAGCCAGTCCTTCGCGGTTCCGGCACTAGGCGGCACGATACAATTCCCTTCCTTCCGCCAGCGCCCGGTGAACGACCAGGTACGGATTATCCCTTTGTTGTTGCACGTCGCTTTGTTGAAATACGAGGATGTCTTTTGCATACTCGAGTCCACGTAACACGCGATACAGCTTCTTGGCCGTCGCTCGGCAGTCGGTTCCGTCGGGTACAATCACTAGTAGGTCAAGATCGCTGCCTTCGCTCATTTCGCCGCGGGCAGCCGATCCAAACAGGATGATTCGCAGTGGATGCACGCCATCCACAATTCTGCTCACCGCGTCGGCCAACTGTTCGGGATCTGGATTCATAATTTCGACCGATGATTTCAAATCAGTAGGGTAGGAGTCCGGTTTGTAAATTCAGCCTACGTCCCGCGGCATGTTTCTTCAATCGCTGCTGATCAGCCTTTGGTGATCGTCTCATCCAGATTCAGCAGGATGTTCGCGACGTAAAACCAGGCCGCCAATTCGCTCGAAGAAACGTCCGGGGTTTTCGGTGGTTTGCCGATTATCGTTTCGGCGGCGCTGGGGTTTGATTCAAAACGAGCCAACTCTTGGCGGTAGACTTCCACCAGATGATTCAACTCGGCTTCGTTTGGTTCGCGAGCAACGCACAAGCGGAAGCCGTAGGAAACTTTCTCTTCGTCCGTCATTTGCTTGTGATCGGCGGCGATGCGAGTGGCTAAGGCCACGGCCATCTCGATGTAGGCCGGATCGTTTAGCAGCGTCAGGGCTTGCAGCGGCGTGTTCGTGCGGGCTCGCGCGGGCACACACGAAGCTCGGTCGGGCGCGTCGAAGTTGACGAAGCTGGGGTACGGAGCGCTGCGCCGCCAGAAAACATAGATGCCGCGGCGGAAACGATCGGGGCCTTGCGACGTGGCGTACTTCGGCTCGTTGCGGCCCACGTGACGCCAGATGCCGTCCGGCTGCGGCGGGAAGATCGGCGGGCCGCCCATCTTATCGGAAAGCAAACCGCTGATGGCCAGCGCGTTGTCGCGCACCGCCTCGGCGGGCAAGCGGAACCGCGGGCCGCGGGCGTAGAGTTTGTTGTACGGATCGCGCTTGACCAACTGCGGCGTCACACGCGACGACTGCTGGTACGTGCTGGACATCACAATCAGCTTGTGCACGTGCTTCATCGACCATTGTGGCCCGTCGCTCCGCGACGGTGACTCGGCCGCGGTGCTGCCGCCCACACTTGATCCTTCCATGAATTCAACGGCCAACCAATCCAGCAGTTCGCGATGAGTCGGCGGTTCGCCTTGCGTGCCGAAGTCTTCGATCGTGGCCACGATGCCCTGCCCGAAGATCTCCGCCCACCAGCGATTGACGGCCACGCGTGCGGTCAGCGGATTGTCGGGGCTGACCAGCCACTGGGCCAGCGCCAAGCGGTCGGCCGGCGCGTCGGCGGGCAACCGATGCAGCACCTTCGGCGTGCCGGGTTTTACCGGCTGGCCTTTGTCCAGAAAGTTGCCGCGCTTGAAGATGTTGCTCATCCGCGGCTCGTTCATCTCGATCATCACCAGTGTCGTCAGCGGCCGAATGGCGTCGGTCTGCTTTTGTATGGCGGCGATGTCGTCGCGAAGTTTTTTGACGCCGGGTTGTGCATCCAGATAGTAGTCGCTCAGTTGCTTCTGCTGTTTGTCGTTGCGTTTGTCCGCCGGCACGGCCAAGATCTTTGCAATTGCATCGGGAAGGTTCGTCGCGCCCGAATCGCTGGTCTGCTCCCACTCAACTTGATTCGTCGCAGCCGCCGCGGTGGACGCGTCAAATTGTTGCTGCAGTTCGTCAATCTGAAATTGAAGTTGTTGCAGCCGCACTTCCTTGTCGGCGGCCAGCGGCAGCGACATCTTCGGTCCGACGAACTCAAACTGCACGCCGTTGCCTTCAACTTCCAGCGGTGTGTTGTTGAAGTAGGCGAACAGCCGGTAGTAATCCTGCTGTGTGAACGGGTCGTATTTGTGATTGTGGCACTGAGCACATTCGATCGTGCTGCCCAGCCACACGGTGCCGGTGGTGTTCACGCGGTCGATAATTTGGTTCACGCGGTTCTCTTCGGGATCGACGCCCGCTTCGACGTTGCACGTGGTCAAGCGATGAAAGCCCGTGGCAATCTGCTGATCGAGCGTCGCACCCGGCAGCAGATCGCCGGCGATTTGCTCGATCGTGAATTGATCGAACGGCATGCCGTCGTTCATCGCGCGGACGACCCAGTCGCGATACGGCCACACGTCGCGGTATTGATCGGCCTGATAGCCATTCGTGTCTGCGTAGCGAGCCAGATCGAGCCACTGCCGCGCCCAACGTTCGCCATAGTGTTTCGATGAGAGCAGTTCATCGACCACGCGCTCGTAGGCATCCGGCCGCGGATCGCTGGCGAACGCATCGACCTGCTCCACGCTCGGCGGCAGCCCGATCAGATCCAGATACACGCGGCGAATCAGCCGCGCCCGATCCACCGGCGGCGACGGAGTAAGCCCTTCCTTCTCCAATCGAGCCAGCACAAACGCATCGATCGGACTGCGAACCCACGACGAGTCCGCGACTTTCGGCGAAATCGGCCGCGCGGGTGCAACGTACGCCCAGTGCTTATCGAACGACATAACGTTCGCGCCGATCCCTTCAGGCCACGCGGCTCCTTCATCGATCCAGCGGCGAATCAACTCGATCTGCTCGGCCGACAGCGGTTCGTCGTCCAGCGGCATGCGGTCATCGTCGCCGATCCCCGCAATGCGTTGGTACAGCAGACTCTCCTTGCCCATGCCCATTGTCAGCAAACTGCCCGACACGCCCCCTTGAAAAACGGCAACCTTCGCGTCCAGCCGCAACTGGCCTTCCTGCTCGTCCGGCCCATGGCAACTGACGCAGCGTGCTTCCAGAATCGGGAAAACGTCGCGAGCGAAGTCGATCCCCCGCGTGTCAGCGGGTTCATTCGCTCCCGCTGTCAAACTTGGCGATGAGCACACGGTGAAAAGCGCGGCCAAGACACCGCATACGGCAAACTGCAGGTACGATCGTTGCGGTTTGGGCATGATGAATCGCATCGAGGGAGAGGAAATTATTCGGGAGGATGGTCGGAGGGACTGAGCGGGATGGTTCCCATTAAACCATATCCGCCTTAGTTTTTCCAGTCTTACCCAGTATTCCTTAAGCGGGTAGTGATCTGTTTGATGCTTCCGACCGGCGAGCGAGATTCGCGCGATCACCCTCCCCTTGAAGAGTAGTGGTCGATCGGCGCACGCGCACGTACTGGTCGAGTCAGTTGGGTCTGACGGTCTAGTTGACGCCATCTAGCTCCGGCAGTATCGTATCGGTCGGTGAGCACGGTTGGTCGTGCATCACCGATTCGAACACGGTGGCATTAGCTCAATTGGTTAGAGCGCCAGATTGTGGATCTGGAAGTTGGGGGTTCAAGTCCCCTATGCCACCCTATTTTGGCTTCCCATGGTTGAACGCAACCAACAGCGCCGATTCTTCGACGATGAACGGCGCAGGCGAATTGCCGGCTGCAACCATTCTCAAATCAGTCCCGTCATCGTGCCGGTGCTGCTGGCAAAGCGGTCGATTTCCAGGCCGAGTTGCTGGAGCAGCGTGACGTACAGATTGGGCAGCGGGTAGTTGTTAGCCGGGTCGAATGCCAAGTGCTGGCCGTGGCGAAATCCGCCGCCGGCCAGGATGATGGGCAGGTTGTGGTTGTCGTGGCTGCTGCCGTTGCCCAGGTCCGAGCCGAACATGACCATCGTGTGATCCAGCAGCGTGCCGCCCTCTTCGGGCGTTTCGTGCAGCTTGCCGAGGAACTCGCCGAAGATTTTCATTTGCTCTAGCTCGACGATTTTGAGTTGGGCCAGCCGCTCTTCGTCGCGGCCGTGATGCGACAGGTTGTGATAGTCCTCGGTCACACCGGCAATCGGCGGGACCGCGTTGACGCCGGGGTTGTACAGCGAGATGAGCCGCGTCGAATCGGTCTGCAACGCCAGATGCGTCATGTCGAACATCAGCCGCGCACGCCCGATGACGTCGGCCGAGTCGGTGATGTCCTGCGGCGCTTTGGCATCGACCACGGGTTTCGGCCGCTGCTCCCACTCTTCCGCCTTGACCAGCCGCTGCTCCGTCGCGCGGACCGCGGAAAAATACTGGTCGAGCTTGTCGCGGTCACGCGCACCGAGCCGCTGCTGCATGCGGCGGGCGTTGTCCAGCACGGCGTCCATCACGCTCTGGCCATCTTTCAGCCGCTGCATCTGCCGCTGCTTCTCGTCGGGCTTGCCCTCCAGGAACAGCCGGGCAAACAACTGCGACGGACGGCTCTCGGACGGAATCTCGACGCCGCCGCGCGAATACGCCAACCCGCGGCCGGGCGCCAGGCTAAGCGTCAACGAAGCGAACCGCGTCTGGAGCCCAATCCGCTCGGCGGCCAGTTGATCGAGCGAAATCGTGTTCTTAAAGTTGGCACTAGTTGGCTTCGGCGCCGCCGTCAGAAACGACTTGGCCGCATGATGTCCGCCATCGACGTCGGGATGCGACACGCCGGAGATCATTGTGAACTGCTCGCGGAAGTCACGGATGACTTCCAGATACGGTGTCAGTTCGTAATCGCGCCCGGACTTCTCTGGAAACAAATTCGGCGCGTGCAGACCAAAGCCCAGATCGATCAGCACCATTCGGCGCCGCGGCCTACTGAGATCGGTTTCGGCAGCGCGTGCTTGCGGCAGCATCGCGTCCAGCAAGGGCAATGAGAGCGCGACACCCGTCCCGCGAAGAAACGTCCTGCGTGATAGAGCGGGGAGCGGGGAGCATGGAACATGGGGCAGAGGGCAAGGAGATTGGGGCCGCAGCCGGTGGATACAAACTGTTCGCCGAGATTGATTTGTCGTTTCGCGATTGGAGTCATTCATTGTCATAGTCAATTGTCCGTGGACGTTCAATTTGTGTTTATGGCAGTGTACTGATAATATTCGGGCCGTACTCGTCCGTGTTCGTCTCATATCCCTTTCCGCAAGGAGAACCTCATGGCTCAGTTTCGCTTTCAGGAATTGGACATTTGGAAGACAGCCGTTGACTTAGGTTTGCAACTGTTCAGTTTGGCAGATTCACTGGAAGATCGAAAAAAGTTTCGCTTTGCAGAACAACTACGTGGGGCGGCACTCAGCATTTCCAACAACATCGCGGAAGGTTCTGGAAGTTCCTCCGATCGTGATTTTGCACATTTCCTCAACATCGCCAAGCGGTCGGTCTTCGAGGTTGCCAATATGTTATACGTGTTTGTGCGCGCGGGCCTGTTTCCACCCGATCCACTGAAGCAACTGTTTAACGAACTCGAACTCGAAAGTCGAATGGTCGAATCGTTCCGAAAACGGTTGCTCGGCGAGCGAGACGTGTGAGCAGGGAGCTCGGGGCATGGGGCATGGGGCATGGAGCAAGGGGCATGGAGCAAGGAGTTCGCGTCGGGCTCTGCTCCTTGCTCCTTGCTCCAGGCTCCTTGCTCCATGCTCCATGCTCCTTGCTCCCCGCTCCCCGCTACTTGCATCGAAACACCTCACTTTGCACGACTTCGTGAATCAGCGACCGGAATCCATATTGATGTTCGCCCGCCTTGGCGACAATAGCACGAACGGCAGGTCTATCGGAGAAATCAAGCCCGCGGCCAGTGGCGTACGTGAGCAGTTTTTCGGTCAGGCATCGCGCGATTTGGTCGCGGTCCGCCAACATCAGCTTTTTGAAGTCGCGAATGTCGGCGAAAGCCCGGCCGTCCGCGAATTGGCCGCTGGAATCGACGTCCGGTCCTTTGCGATATTGAACGCGGCGGCGGTTGATTTCGAGATTGACCGGTTCGCCGTCGCC
>JBGTKH010000280.1:0-5730 GCA_041744735.1 Pirellulaceae bacterium
GTGCCCATCCAGCAGCATCTGAACGGCATCTCGCTTGAACTCGTCGGTGAACTGCCGACGCGGCTGCGGGCTCTCCTTCGTAAGCTTCTTGCTCATCTTGGCGGTCTCCTAGACCGGCCATTCTAAGCCCTGGGCGCGCCCAGATTTTGGTCACCACCTCAATGCACCCCGAGAGTGAGCACTTGAAAGCCGGCGCTGCCGTCAGACTGTTTGTATCGGTAACAGAAACTCTCAAACACGAACTCGTGACGGCCGCCGTTGTTGTCAGCCAGTTCTATTTCCTTGGTACCCAGCGGTCCGCCGGACTTGCCGTTGCACACGCTCGTCAGAAGCTCAAACAGCCGCAGTTCCGACGTTTTGGAGTATTGTGCTCGAAACGCGGGAGATTCAATCACGTAGCGGCAGGGTGCCGAGTAATCAAACTCAGGCGGTAGCCGATGGGGATGTTCGCTGACGATGCCCACGATGGGAGTCGTGCCGGCGCACTCTTCAACCAGGCGCCACAGGGTGGAGGCATTTGAGTTCCCGAAACGCTGCGTCAAAGTCTTCAGCGAATCCAAGGTCATGGGTACGGACCTCGCTTCTTCAACAAAGCGGTCTTGAAGGAACAGTAACTGTCCAGCTGCGTAGTTGGCCTCCGCCTCAACGATTGCGTGGCACGTTGGACTCAATTCATTCTTCGAGTCGCCAAGCAGGTACTGCTTGTGCCAAAACAGAAGCTTGTGACCGATTTCATGCCCCTCGGCCCAGCGATGTTTGATACGATGCAAGTCCTGGTCAATGAAAATGCGGCTTTGATCCCAAAAAAGCATTGAGCGCAGTCCCAGCTTGTCGATCATGCGTCCCAGCAAGGTCTTGCTGCTCAGCATTTCCTTGCCCGCCACCTTGAGAGAGTGCACGACCTCGCGAATCAGCCCGGGGTCCTTGCCGCTGTAGTATTCGAGGTCCAGCTTCAACTGGTCGCGGACGAGTTCCAGACGCAGTGGCGGTTCAACGCCCTTTAGGTCGGAGAGCAAGCGTCGAACGGCCTTGTCGATTTGCCGCTTTTCGCTGTTGCCAACGTGCGGATTCTTCATGGTCTATCCTTGTTGCGAAGCTGCTTCACCAACGCGTGGAACATGGCGCGTTCTTGGCTATCGAGGGAATCAAAGTTGGGCTTGGCACACGCCGCCACCGAAAGTATCTCGCTCTGAGGCCGATCCGACGATTCACGCGTCAATCCTGTCATGCGCATGATCTTCTGCGGTTGCAGCTTGAAGAACTCAGCGAGAACCGTGACCGCCAGGGGCGAGGCCGCATTGGCGCCCGACTCGATGTTCTGCAAATCCTCGGCGTCCAGATCGATCCTTTGAGCCAGCTGTTCGATGGAGAGCTTATTCTCCGTGCGCAGCATGGTGACGAGCTTGCCAAACGCAGAGGGCTTGGGAGCTGCACGCTCCCTCTCGATGATCCGCTCCAGGACCAACTTCGGTTCGCGCAGCCGTTCAGGAAGTTCAATGGGGGTGCTGCCAAACATCGCCTGCATTTCGGCGACATCCGCTTCGGTTTGAGGAAACAGACTGTCGACGAACTGGTCGGCATCATAGAGCAAACGTTCAATCTCGCTCGGCGAGAGGTAATCTTTGCGCGTGTTCATGGGATCCTCCAAGTCACTCATGGGTAACGGATGATGGTGAGAGGGCGAGCCGGATAGTGTCGAGCGCTCGATCGTACGCCTTCCGGAGCGCAGCCGGCGTCAGTTCCCACTGCTTGCAGAAGGTTTTCAGTTCCTCCGGCGGCGGTTGCGATTGGCGAGTATCGGGGTCGTAGTGATGAATCTTGAACCAGACGATGGCAGCGTCGCGCTTGCTGAGAGAAGATTCAACGAGCGCGATCAACTGGAGGTGAGGAGTGGCCGGAGCAGACTCCGGTTTGCTGACAAATAACTCCTCGTTTTCTCCCCCTGGGTCAATCGGCAGAACATGCTTCCGGGATTTGAGTTTGTCTTTGACCAGGTTGCGAGCAATCGAAGCCAGCCATTGTTGCGTCCGCCGGACGGAGTCGGTCGGCGATAGCCCAACAGGCAGTGAAAATGAATTCGCAGCACCTTGCCAGACTTTATCGAACGTTTCTTCGACGACATCCGCTGTACCGATGCCGTAGCCAACGAGTTGCCGGTCGGCACTGCGAACGCAGCGGAAAATAAACTGAACATGCCGCTCGTAAAAGACCGTAAATGCCAGCTTGGCTGCGGGGAGATCCGCCTTGTGCCGGATTCTCCGAATCAATTCGTCATCCGTCGGTTCGGGTTGAGCCTCGATCATCGAGCGCCTCCTTCTGCAAGGGTCGTTAGCTACGTCCGGCCGCTCCTTAAGGTGATACGAATCGCTGTGACAGGAAATCTTCTGCGGTAAATCGCCGTGGCCGGTCACGGCTAGTCGTATCCATTGTAGACGAGCAGGTGTGCTGCTCGGGATTGGCACCTTGCATTGCAAAGGAGAACACAATGGAAAATACTTCCACCCTTGAAAACCTGCCGGATGAACTCGAAGACTTGGAGGTTTGCGCCAAGGAAGGGCGCGCAGCTCGATGCGTCCGCCGTTACCGGATCCGCATTGACCGAGACCAGTTCGTCGTTCATGTCACCTACATGACCGGCCAGCAGCTCTTGGAACTCGCCGGCAAGTGCGACGTCACGCGCTGGAAGATCTTTCAGAAGCTGCAGGGGCAAATGGTTGAGGTCGGCACGAACGAGACCGTCAGCTTCACGACCCCGGGCGTCGAGAAGTTCAAAACGTTGCCACTCGATCAGACAGAGGGGTAAGGCCAATGCCTCGACGTGAATTTGCTCTGCCACCGAGCGAGGTGGAGTCTTTAGATACGCGGCATCCAGGTTGGGAAGCGATCCGGAACGGTTCCGTGAACTGGCTGATCGTCAGCGAGTTCCGGCTGCCCGTCGGCTACACGGCTGCCACGGCCCAGGTGGCGCTGCGGATCGAGCCGGGCTATCCCGACACGCAGATCGACATGGCGTACTTCTTCCCGCCTTTGCGCCGTCAGGATGGAAAGACCATCCCGGCGACGGAATCGACCGAGACCATCGACGGCAAGACCTTCCAGCGGTGGTCCAGACATCGAACGGGAGAAAATCCGTGGCGACCGGGAGTTGACGATGTGTCGACTCATTTGGCCCAGATGAATCACTGGTTAGCCCGGGAGATTCAGAAATGAGCGAGGATGTAATTCTGCGGATGACGGGCAAACAGAAGGACACGCTATTCGCGCACTTGTTTCCGGCGGACGGGCGGGAAGCGGTCGTGCTCGCCCTTTGTGGGCGGCGGGGCGCGACCGATCGGCATTGCCTGAGTGTATGCCGAGTGGTGCTAATCCCTCACGCTGAGTGCGATCGGAGGGAAGACAGCATTTGCTGGCCAACTGACCTGCTTGCGCCTCTTTTGGAGGAAGCTGCCTGTCGCGGCATGGCCGTCGTGAAGATCCACAGCCACCCCGGTGGCTACGATCAGTTCTCGTCGTATGACGACGTTTCCGATGAGGAGTTCTTTCGGGCCGCGGAAAGTTGGTGCGAATCTTCGCTCCCCCACGGGAGCGTTGTGGTGTTGCCCTGCGGGCGAATGTTCGGCCGCACTCAGAGGGAAGGGAATGGTTTTATGCCATTGGCAATGATCTCGGTGGCAGGCGAATCCGTGGAGTATTGGTTTGGCCAGGAATCAGACTTCGTACCGGAGTTCACTGATCGCCATGCTCAGGTGCTCGGCGACGCGACCGTCATGACTTTACGACGGCTGCGGGCGGCGGTCATTGGTTGCTCGGGCACAGGCTCCCCGACCGTCGAGCAACTCTATCGCCTGGGAATCGGTGAATTGGTGTTGGT
This sequence comes from Pirellulaceae bacterium, assembly GCA_041744735.1. Lineage (GTDB taxonomy): Bacteria > Planctomycetota > Planctomycetia > Pirellulales > Pirellulaceae > JBGTKH01. The sequence continues at coordinate 3,872 of JBGTKH010000280.1, forward strand.
CGATCCAGACGCCATTGGCGTTGAGAACCTGAATCGAATCTTGAACTCGTGGGACTCTGACGCCCGGCAACAGCGGCCCAAGGTCGAGGTGCTGGAACGGGCGATTCACCGCGCCGGGCTGGGGACGGATGTCATTCCGCTCGCGCGCGATCTGCTCGAGCCCCACGTCGTCGAGCAAGTTGCACTCTGCGATGTGATTTTCGGCTGCGTCGACAGTGTTTTCGCTCGCCACGTCTTGAACAAACTGGCGTCGACGTACTGCATTCCGTACTTCGATGTCGGTGTCGGCCTGAAAGCCGACGGGCAAGGCGGGATCTCTCATATCAGCGGAGCAATCAATTACTTGCAGCCCGATGGTTCCAGTTTGTTGAGTCGGGGCGCCTATACGTTGACCGCAGTTCAAGCGGATGCACTGCAACGCACGGATCTGGCCGAACATTCCAAGCGCGCTACCGCTGGTTACATCGCAGGGGCGGATGTCGCTCGCCCTGCCGTGATCTCCGTCAACATGGTTTTTTCTGGACTAGCAGTGTTGGAGTTTCTCAACCGGCTTCACTCGATGCGAGAGGAGCCAAATGGACTGTTCGCGATGCAGCGCATCAGCCTCAGCCACAACCTTAAGGACGTACGGGAGGACGGCGAACGCTGCTTGGTCGTAAGCCGAAATCTTGGCCTGGGCGACATGCGCCCCTTGCTGGGCATGCCTGAGCTATCTACGCGGGCGGAGAAAGAGCATGAATCTCTGGCGTAGATTCGTATCATGGTGCTGGTCCTGGTTTTGCTATTCCAGACCATCTTGGAAGAGTTGCCGGGTGGACGATTTGCCGGCGAGGCTTCAGAAGCAGTGCGTGTATTTGATCGCCGAAAATGGTGAGGTTTGGCAGGTCGCCATGCTTTGTCCGTGCGGTTGTGGGGTAGTGATTCAGCTCTGCGTTCTTCGAGAATCCAATCCGAGTTGGGCGGTTACGACGCACGCGGATGGGACCGTTTCCCTGTATCCTTCTGTCTGGAGGACCACGGGTTGTCGAAGTCACTTCTTCGTTCGATCAGGTCGAATTGAATGGTGCTAGGAACGAGGGCTTCGAGTAACGTAGGTGTGCTGACCGCCAGCGAATTCGTGATGAGTGACCACTTCATGTGCGATGCCAGCAAAGCCAAAGTGAAGGTCGATCTGCAGCCACTCAACAAGGGCTTCGTCGAATGTGATGCGCATATCGAGTTTGATTCGATGGGCCAACCCGATGCGATCACGATTGTGATCGAAGAGTTGGACGCCGATCAGGTCAAACAATTCTGCCAGCCGACTCTCAGCGTGAACGGCGTCTTCGGCAATGCTCGTGTTGAACGCACAATGGAAACTGGCGACGGTTTTGAGTGCCTTGCCCCAGCCGGGCAATTGGCTGGCCGCTCACATTCGTTCGCCGGGCAATTGGCTGGCTTGCTTCACCCAAGCGGCGAACTGAGCTTCGTCGAGCTGGTCGTCCTCGTGGATGTGGAGGTAGCGCACGTCCTTTTGCTTGGACGCGCCGGGGGGGACAGGACGCAGCGACGTGCCGCGGAAGAAAGCCACCTTGACGTACTTCGTGAGGCAATGGAAGCCGAGGAACCAGCCCTGGCCCTCGATGCCATAGAAGGGCGTGTTCCACCTTACGGCCTTGCGCACGTGGGGCACGGTGCGCACGATGAGCGCGTCGAGGCGGCGTCCAACGTCGCGTTTCCAGCCCGGCATGGCGGCGATGTAGGCCTGCACGGGGGCGTCGCCGTCGGCCTTCGCGATCTGAGGGTTGCCGCCTGAGAGGAGGGCCGGTGTCGCGGCTTTCGTGGGCTTGCGGACTGATGACTTGGCGGCCGCCTTGCGC
>JBGTKH010000281.1:0-8677 GCA_041744735.1 Pirellulaceae bacterium
GCGGCCGAATTCGCCGGCCACCACGACCAGCGTTGTGCGGAGCATCCCGCGCTGGTGCAAATCTTCCAACAGCGCCGTCAGTCCCTGATCCAGCCGCGGGCAGAGCTGCTGCTCCATGCGGACCATGCCGCCCAAGTCGGCGCCGTGTACGTCCCAAGCGTCCCACGCCGGGCCGTCGTACCACTTGATCTGCACAAATCGCGTGCCGGCCGCCACCAACCGCCGGGCCATTAGGCACGATTGGCCGAAAAAGTTCGCGCCGTAACGTTCGCGCAGTGAGTCGTCTTCCTTCGACAAGTCGAACGCATTGCGGACTTCGGTCGAGGTGAGCATCTCGACGGCCAGCCGCTGAAAGCGTTCCATCTTCTCCACGTCGCGACTGGCGTCGAGCCGCGATCGCATGTTGTCGATCGCTCCAAGCAACTCGCGCCGCTGCTGAAAGCGGTCGGCGGTGATGTTGGCCGAGAGTTGAAACTGCGGCAACTGTACCTGCTTGCCGGTCGGGTCGGGCACCTCGAGCGGATCGTAAGGCGCGCCGAGACTGCCTCCGCCGACTCCTAACGTGGACCCGATGTGCACGTAAGGCGGCATCGCGCGGTTGAAGCCCTTCAGCTTGGTGACCACCGCGCCGTACGACGTGCGCTCGCCGTCGAAGCCGGTGAGCATCGGGACCGGCGCGTGGCTGCCGTTGTTGTGCGACATCGAGCGGATGATCGCGCACTTGTCCATGTGCCGCGCGACCATCGGCAGCAGTTCGCTGATCTGAATGCCTGGCACGCGCGTGCTGATCGCGCCGTACGGCCCGCGAATCGCTTCGGGCGTGTCGGGCTTGGGATCGAACGTCTCGAAATGGCTCGGCCCGCCGTCCAGCCAGAGGAAGATGCACGACACGTCGCGCGACGGGTCGTCCTCGTTCGGTTTGGCCAACAGCGCGTCGCCAGTTCGCAGGAAGTCGGCCAGCGTCAAGCCGACCGCTCCCAATCCGCCCACCTGTAACAATTCGCGGCGCGTGATGCCTTGGCAGTTTCGCACCGTCGCTGTGCCGATGTTCAACATGGCCGAGTCTCCTTGTTAGCGAGCCCCGTCATCTTTCTGGTGCATTGTCAAGTCTAATTTAGGTTCGGGCAGTAACGTGGCGTAAGCTTCCAGCTTGCGTTAAATGGTGGAAATCGAGTTGGCAAGCAGGATGCTTACCCCACTTTTTGACTTTGACAAAGCCGAAGCCGCACGACTTCGGAATTCGTGCGAATTCCCCTACGAATTCAGGTCAATCAGCCTCCAAACTGGCGCAGACGATTTCATTGTCGTTACGCGCGAAGACGTGCTTGTTGGCAAACGCCGGATGCGACCAGCAGACGCCGCCGCGCTGCCGAAGCTGGTCAAGCGTCGGCTCGAGCAGTTTGGCCCGGCTGATTTCGTCGAAGCCGCTGGGGGAGAGCTTCGAGATGATCAACTCGCCGCGTTCGTTGAACATCCACACGCGGTCGCCGTTGCGGACGAAGTGGATGTTGCTCCAGCGGGCCTTGGGCGTGGCCGTCTGGTCTTCCCAAATGCGGTCGCCCGTGGCCGCGTCCAGACAGCGCAGCTCGCCGTAGCTGTCCACGCCGTAAATCTGATCGCCGATGAACAGCGGCGTGCTGATGATCGACTGCAGGGCGTCGGTCTCACGTTCGCTCCGGCCGCGCCGCTGCCATAGTATTTCTACCGCGGGCCGGTCTTGCCGCAGGCCGAGCATCAACGCGCCGTCATAAAACGACGTGACGAACAGCCGGTCGTTTTCCAGGATCGGCGTGGCGATGCCGATCGGCATCTTTGACGCCGCGAACGGATGCCGCCAGTGCACTTTGCCCGTCGCCGGATCGAGCCCCGCAACGCTGTCGCCCGTCCAACAGACCAGCACATCTTGGCCCGCCTGCTGGACAATGATCGGCGCCGAGTATTGAGCCCGATCGCGCAATGCCCGCCACTGCTCTTCGCCGTTCTCTTTATCCAGCGCGACGATGCAGGCGTCGTCGCTGCCGCCGATTTGCAGAATTACCAGTTCGTCGTAGATCAGCGGAGACGCCGCGATGCCCCAAATGGGCATGCGGATCTTATACTCGTCATTCAGGTCCTTCTTCCACAACACGACGCCCGTGCCAGCGTCGAAACAATGCAGATGGCCCATCGCACCCAAGGCGAACGCACGACCGTCGTCGACCGTGACACTGGCCCGCGGCCCCGCTTCATAGCTGATTGTGTAAGGGCAGTCATACTTGAACGACCACAGCGGCAGGCCACTCTTCCAATCGAAGCAATGCACGCGCTCGATCTGTGTGGGTTCGACGACGCGGTCGGTTACGTACACACGACCGTCAGCCACGGTCGGTCCGCTGTAACCGGAAGCGATCGGCTGCCGCCAGCGAATCTCGAGGCCCTCTTTCGGAAACTTTTCCATGATGCCGGTCTCGCGCCACGTGCCGTCTCGCGACGGCCCGCGCCATTGCGGCCAGTCGTCGCCGCGCAAGATTGCGGAGCAGACTAAAGTTAGCATCAAGCAAAAAAGCGGGGCGAGACAGCGCGAAAGCATAGCGGGTTCCTTTAGCGGGCGATGTTAGGAGGGAGGAAAGTCGGCACGCGGCGATTATAGCATTTGGCCGGGGTCAAGGGGCCATGTCTTGCTTCGGCGTAGTGGGCGAGATTCACGCGGGGCGATTCTAACGTGCCATGAGCCGGCACTTTGGAACATGCCCCACTTCAAAACGGCGAACTCAGAGCACCTCGTCTAGCGTGTCTTGCTCGTGAATCGAAACACGTTGCGGCCGGGCGCCGCGGAGGCGTGGGGATGAATGCGGCGGCGGGGCGGCGACGGGCAGATCCATGTTGTCGCCGAGATAGATGCGTTTCACTTCGGGGTGCTGGCGGATCTTGTCGGGCGTGTCGCAGCAGAGGACGCGGCCTTGAAAGATCACGTAGCAGCGGTCGGTCACTTCCAGAATTTCGCGGGCGGCGTGGTCGGTAATCAGCACCGAAATGCCATGATCGCGCAAATCGCGGATGATTTTTTGGACGCTTTGCACCGTCACAGGATCGACACCCGCGAACGGCTCGTCGAACATCACGATTTCCGGTTCGGAGATCAGACAGCGGGCGATTTCCAGCCGCCGCCGCTCGCCGCCGGAAAGCCGAGCCGCATAGGATTTTCGGAGACCGCTAATCTGAAACTGTTCGAGCAACGTGTCGCAGCGCGTGTGGCGTTGTTTTCCGTTGATGCCCAGCAGTTCCATCATGCCGAGCAAGTTTTGTTCGACCGTCAGATTGCGAAAGACGCTCGGCTCCTGAGCCAGATAACCCATGCCGCCCTCACGGGCGCGGCGATACATGGCCCACGACGTGACGTCGACGCCGTTTAGCATCACTTTGCCCTTATCCGGCTCGATCATACCGCAGGTCATGCGAAAGCAAGTTGTCTTGCCCGCGCCGTTGGGTCCCAGCAGGCCAACGATCTCACCCCGCTCGACGTGCAAGTCCACTCCATCCACCACACGCCGCCGCCCGTAGGTCTTCACCAATCCCTGCACTTCCAAAATGCGCATCTGACTCCTCCATGAACGGTTGAGGGATGAGAGCTATAGGATGAAGGCTAAGGGATAAGAGACCTTTGACCATCCTTCATTTCAACTCTCAACTCCCGACCCACAACTCTCATTCCTCATCTATCATCGTATGAATCCCATGCGTGCAAAGTTCGGCATGAACGGAATCGGCCTTCGCCAGTGGTGCGGCCAATAGATGAGCACCGCTTTACCGATCAGCAATTCTCGCTCGACGTACGGGTCGCCGCTCCACAGCCGCGCGTCTTGGCTTTGCGGGCTATTATCGCCTAAGGGAAAGAACTGGTCCGCGCCCATTGTTTCGCTGCGCGGCCGTCGTGCGCCGGGTGCGAACAAGGGCGAGGTGGCCCAGCGCGAAGGGTCCGTCAGATCCTCGCGAATGCTTTGCGGGCTGCCGGCGGGGAAGTCTACGTCGTAGTCGCTGTAATTCCCGACGCTGCCCGACGCTGCGATGTAGTAAATATCGCGCAGGATGCGCAGCCGCGAAATGCTCAGCGCCGCGCCTTTGCTGCCCACGCCCGCTGGTGCCGCGTCATGCGGGTCGCTGAGCGTCCACGCGGGACGCTCACCGCCAGACGAAACATACGTCGTCGGTCCGTCGAATTGAATCAGCCGCTCGTTGACCCACAAGCGCAGTTCGTCGTCGATGTTCGACAGTCGCAGGTGATAATTGCCTGCGCCGCGCACGTCTGTTTCCGCGGCGGGGTACTGGACTTGTGCGCCGTCGTCACCCGTAAATTGTTCGCGGCCGCCGTCGATCGACAGCGTGGCCTTGCCACTGGCCACGTCGATGCGGCACTGGTAATGCTTACCGCCTTCGACCAAATCCAGAATCAATTCGCCGCTCTCGTTTTCCACCGTGACGTTGCATTCAAGCGCCAGATCGCCGACCCAATGTAATCCTTGCGCGTGCCATTCGTGCCACGGATCAGCGCTGCGTGCATCAGGAGTGGAATCGTTGTAAGCATAGTAGTCACTGATCAATTGGCCCTCACGCCGGTCCAAGTCCGCGGGGCGGCGGCCTTCGACGATCTCTTCCCAGTCCTCGTACGATGGAACCAAATGACGATATCGCAGCCACGATTCACGATCGGCCGCACCTTTGGTCGCAAACTCGTGGCCATCTTCGCTCGCCGTCCACAACGCGGGACCGCCGGCTTCGTCAGGCGACCACTCTTGCCAGCGCGATGGCCAGCGGATCTTGGGGTCCAGGAATTCGGTCGCGATATAGTTCGTGTCGTCGACCAATTGCAGCATGGCCTTCAGTTTGTGCGGCGGCTTGCGAGCGATCTGGAACCGCGTCTCACCTTCGCGCTGGATGTAGATGTTGCCGTACTGAATCTTGATCGTTTCGTGTGGCAGACCGATCAGCCGTTTGATGTAGTTTTGCTTGGCGTTACCCGGATACTTAAAGACGATCACGTCCCAACGATGCGGCTCGCCCAGCTCAAAGGCAAACTTGCTCACCAGAATACGATCGCCCGTGAACGAATCATGATTCGGATGGCCTTGATCGAGCAACATTGTGAAACGGCAGATGGGGCACGTCGTTGCCACAATCTCGCCCCTCTGTCCATGCCCTTCATCGTTCTCGATGCTGGCCCCGGCGCGGTACCAGTAGCCGCATTCGGGACACTGAACGTCCATGTGACGGCCCATCAGCGTATCGGCCATCGAGCCGGTGGGAATGACGAACGCCTCGGCCTCGAACGCGCGGAACATGAACGCGAGGATGATCGCGATCACGATCGATTCTACGGTCTCCCGTGTGGCGCGCGAGGCAAACGGGTTGTGCGACACACGAGTGTCGTCAGCGGCGGCTTTCGCCGAGCCTTTGCCGGCGGCGGAGGTCGGTTTGGATTTGCTCATCGGATAAAGTGCCTTGTCACGATCAAAAATTCGGGTTGGCTGGTCTAACGGCAAGCCGCAGGCGACGGCGCGGGTCGGCGTACACTGTCGCCTGCGGCTTGCCGTTAAACGAGGATCGTCACACATCAGCGGCATGCAATATAGCGAATAACCACCCTCGCCGGAACTTGAACATCGTCCGCTGGCTCACTAAAAGTGCAACACTTTGCCGACCAACCTGTTGCGAAGCAGCCGGCCGCTGGGCCAATGGCGGCTGTCGGTGGAGATCGGCGGGTTGTCCCCCAATAGAAAATACTCGCCGTCTGCTAGCGGCCGGTCCAGCGACCAATCGCGGCCTGTGCCCAGCGGCTCCAAATAGTATACGTCCCGCAACACCTGCAAATCGCGCAGGCGGACCCGCAACCCGTCGGCGCCGATCGACAATGGCTGCTGACTGGGCTGCGCTGCATGCTCGGATGGATCAAACGATTGGCTCAACCGCACCTGCCCGTCGATCGCCAACCACACTTGCCGGTCGCACAGCGAGAATTCCACTTTCACGTCGCGCCCGACGACGCCTTTCGGCAATTCCGTCTTCACCATCTCTCGGTTGCTGCGGCGCAATCGAATGAGGCGATTGGCAGTGTCGAAATCCACCTCGAACGCATCTCGCCCGTCATTGGCCGAAATCGTCAGGCGGCCCTCGCCGGACATTTCCATACGGCAGACAAGCAGCACGTCGGTAACATCGTTCAGCTCGCGCGACAGCCCCTGATTGTAGCCGTCGCTGTCCGTCAACGACGCTGGGGCATCGCGCGGCAGCGGGCTGGAGAAACACCGCCAGTGATGATACTGGAGTTGATCGAGATCGACGTTGACACCACGCTCGGCGGCCGGCTCGAAGACATATCCGCCTGGATCGGCGCGCCACTGCGTGTTCTCTGCAACACTTTGCCATCGTGGCGGCAGCGCGGTACTAAGCTGCGGCCGGAATCGGTCATCATGTACTAACACGGCCATCGCACGCTGCTGCTCAAGTGACTTGTGCAGGATCCGCCCATTGATGAACACGTCGCCCTGTTTGATCGCCACATGTTCGCCCGGCAGACCCACGACTCGCTTAACGGCCAATTCACCATTCTCCGGCGAGCGAAACGCCACCACTTCCCACCGCCGCGGCGCGCGCCACGCCGGCGGCAACTTGTCAATCAATACCCGCGCGCCGCGCCGCCGGTGCTCTGCCGTCACGTCGTTCTTGGCGTAACCACAGTTCGGACACACGGCGACATCGCCCGCCGGCGGCTCATCAACCCCGCAAACGAATCGAAACCCGCAGTCGCCACAAGCAACTTCATAATGCTCCCCCAACAACCCCGGCGCCATCGACCCGCTGACCACCCGCACCGGCTTAACCAAACCTTGCATGAACAACAATCGGATAATCATCAACGCCGCGATGATCAATACGCCCAACAACCAGCGCCGGCGGAATCGCCGACGGCTAGTGTTGATCGGCAAGTCGCCTTCTTCATGCTTCATAGAATCCTGGGTCGGTTGCATCACCATCAATCCAAGCTGGGTAGCGGTCGGTCGTCGAGTAGACGGTTTCCATGGCCGTCATCTAATGTAACGCACGTAACGTGTCGTGGCAGAAGTCTAGTTTTCGTGGGATGAAGTGCGCTCAGTACTTTGCACGCCGGTCAGCGGTGTTACGATAGAGCTTATGCAGAAAACCAGTTCATTCACGATTCCGCGCGTGCTTACAATCTTGGCAGCGCTATTGATCTGGAAAGTGACCCTGAGCGTATTGATCGAATACCGAAACTACGTTCCGCCCAATTTTGAGTCGGACTTTTTGCGCGGGCGGGAATCGTATTTCTGGGGCGCATACCGGTGGGCGTTCTACACACATCTGGTCACCGGTCCCGCGTCACTTATTCTCGGCACGATTCTGGTCAGCGAACGATTCCGAAGAATGGTACCGACTTGGCACCGTCGGCTGGGACGCGTGCAAGGTGTCTGCGTTTTGCTGCTCGTTGTACCCAGCGGTCTATGGATGGCCCGTTACGCGGCGACGGGCGGCATCGCGGCTGCCGGACTTGGCTCGCTGGCGATCGTCACTGCGGCGTGCGTTGTCCTGGGGTGGAGATCAGCGGTCATACGAAGATTTGCCGACCACCGACGCTGGATGTGGCGCACCTTCATTCTCTTGTGCTCGGCGGTCGTGATCCGGTTGATCGGTGGATTGGCGACGGTCGCCGGTTTCGATGCCCTCTGGCTCTACCCGCTTTCGACCTGGGCCAGTTGGCTCGTGCCGCTGCTGGTTTTCGAGTCCAGCCAGTTCCTCAACCCGCCCGCCGAACGTGTCGCAACATCCATCTAGTGCGTCGTCAAACCGAAAACTTAGGGTTGCGGTTGTGAGCCGACGGCGCTAGCGGCCTGTTGATATACTCGGAGTTTCAAAAATAGCGGCGTGCATCGTAACCCGAAGCGTTAGCGAGGGCGGAGAAAACGCCCTCGCTAACGCTTCGGGTTTCTAAATCAACAGGCCGCTAGCCGCGGGTGCCCGGCCGCGGCCCGACGCTAGCGCGTTCGGCTCACCCTAAAATTGCGCTTTGACGGTGCACTAGTATAGTCCGCCTCTTGAGCAACCGCGTCGTCGTGTCCATCGATCGTAATCAGGGCACGAAGTCTTGCTGGGTTCGACTGAGAGCCCAAGAAGGAAACGCTGCCGTCTACAAAAACCGCTTGAACGCCGCCAGGATGAGGCAGCCTGTCAGCGGCTGCAAGATTCAGAATCCATTGCTCACTCGCATCGGTGGGTGACATCCAGTGGACGTGATGCTCGGAATCGACATCGATGACTGTCAGAGTCAGATGAAGGCCGTCGGTAATCTCGGCAAGTCTTCGTGGCTCGGTCGGTCGAAAGCAGCCACCGGGGGCAACGATGGCGAGGTACGAAGTGTGGTCCGCGGGACAATTAGCCGAAGGGCACCGATACACGTTAGGCCGCGCCTCGTATGCTTCTTTGTTCGCCGGATCATCCCAGGGTTTGGAGCGATCGATCTGCTCGTACAGCGCCTCTTGTTCCAAATACGGCAGAATCAGCGTTCGCCAACTGTGCAGAGGTTTCCCTTCGCCATCGACCGTGTAAGCCGGGGGCAGGCAATGGTAATCCGATTCATAGTTCAGCAAGGCCAGCCCAATCCGCTTGAGGTTATTGACACATTCCGTAC
>JBGTKH010000282.1:0-6914 GCA_041744735.1 Pirellulaceae bacterium
CAGCCAGACGACCGAAGTCTCACGACTTCGGCTACCGCATGCCAAAATCACAGCGATCAACCCTTTCGCACTTCCGGCGGCGGGAGCGGCTCGTCCCACGGGCTTAGCCGGCGCGGCTTGGCGGGGCGTGGCAGCGGATGCAGTTCGGATTCGTCTTGTTGCACGCGCGTGGGTGGTTCGTGCCGCACGTAACGCACTTCGCCGGCCATGGCCAACAGATTCAACGGCAACATGCCCGCCGCCGTGGTCAACAAGATCACCGGCACCATCGGGATGTTCATAAACAGCAGCCTGACCGTGTGGTCAAAGATATCGCCGTCGGCTGTCTCGAGCAGTGTCCAAAACGGGTTCGTGACTTGTAACAACGTGTAATTGTCGTTGTACCACCTGGTCGAGAGACTTTGCACGACCAGCGGCAGCACGGTGCCCACGAACAGCAGCACGGCTTGGATGATCAGCGCCCCCAGGGGGCCGACGGGCTGCATGCGACCTTTCGTCAATCCCAAGAGCAATTTGCCGAAGCCCAGATAGTTGATCAAATAACAACACAGTAGCACTCCGAACCACGTAACACGCTGGTCCGTTGCCGCCGCCCGCAATCCCATGAACCGCGCTGTCTCGGTGGCAAACACGGCCACCACGACGATGGAAATCACGTTTGTGAGTGCAAATAGAAAGCCCGTCCCCGGGCCGGGATTGAACCAAGTGAAGAGCATGCGGCCCAGCAGACTCTGCGGCAGCCGGCGCTGCGCACGCTCCGACAGTTGCGCCACTTCACCGGTCATTAACGCCCCCATCACCGCCCAGTGCACACCAGCCATGCCGATATATACCAACAAGATTTCGTGCTGCTGCTCCCTGATCCAGAACAACATGATCCAGCCGGTGAGCACCAATTGCTGAACGACCATCACCACGCGCAGTGCCGTCGAGCGGTTCTCGCTGGGGAAATTGATTTCCGCGGCCGCGGCGAGAAAGAGCAGCACAATATACGTCGCATAGAAACTCAGGAAACAAAGTTGACCGATCCAGAAGTCCGCATCATCGATCGGCGGAGTCAGTTCCCACAGCAGCATGTTGAAGACAAAGGCCGCTGCCGTCCAAAAGGCAATCAGCAAGCCCACGATCAAAAGCACCGACAGCACCACGTGCCAATGCTTGGCGCGGGTCGCCGAGGCCAACAGCAATCCGCCCACTGACAGGAGCAGCGAACCCAGAAAAGTGTAAAACAAAACCATTCCGATCGTCAGGATGTCGATACCTCGCAGCATGTACGTGAAGGCGATGCACGGCGACAGCGCAGAGAAGTAGACCATCATTTGCAGCAGCGCACTGCCCAACTTGCCGCCGACGATTTGCCGCGCAGACAACGACGTAATCGACAGCAACTCGAACGTGCCGTCCTCGCGCTCGGCGGCCAGCGAACGATAGGCCGAAAAAGGCACGATCACCAGCAGCGGAAAGGCGAGCACCCAATAATATCCGATCAGCATCGCCGCTCCGCGCGGCGCGTAAAAGATTGTGGGCGACATCCAGGCCACGCCCACCAGCGACCAGCCCCAACCGCAAACGAGCAGTAACCCGAACGTGATCGCGAACTGACGGCTCTTCAGCGCCTGTCGCGCCTCTTTGACCAGAATCGGATTTAGCCGTTCGCCGGCCCGCTCGATCCACGGTTCAATGCGGTCCCACCACGATGCCACAGCGTCACGCGGCGGCGCACGCTCGTCGTCGGGGACCTGCACTGTCGGATCGAGCGAAGTCATTGCACGGCACCCCGCGTTACGTGCATGAACACGTCTTCCAGCGTTTGTGAATGGCTGCCGAACTGCACGACGCGGAATTCGGCCAGCACCATGTCGCGCAGCAGGCCCGCCTCGGACGCGCGATCGCCCGTGTGCAGGAATGTCGCGCGCTGGCCGTCGATGCGGACATTCTCCACGTCCGGCCGCCGAGTCAGCCAATCGCCCAGCAACGTCGCGTCGCCCAACAGCCGCGCTTGCACTTGCCGGTGTGCTTTTTGAGCTACCAGAATTTCCTCGACCGAGCCGATCGCCAGCAACCGGCCTTGCTCGATGATCCCCACCTGATCGCACATCTCGGCCAGTTCCGTGAGGATGTGCGAGCTGACCAGCACCGTCTTGCCGTCGGCCGCAAGTTGGCCGATCATTTCGCGCAGCTCGATGCGCGCCCGCGGATCGAGTCCGGCGGCCGGTTCGTCCAGAATCAGTACGCTGGGGTTGTGAATCATCGCCCGACCCAAGCATAGCCGCTGCTTCATCCCCTTCGACAAACCGTTGATGGGCTTCTCGGCCATCTGATCCAGCTTCGTAAAGCCCATCACGTGCCGCATCGCCCGCAGCCGATCCTTGCCCACCACGCCGTACGCCCGCGCGAAAAAATCCAGATACTCGCGGCAGTTGATGTTTGAATACGTGCCAAAATAATCCGGCATGAAACCCAACCGCCGCCGCACGCGGTCCGGATCGTTGACCACAGAGAAGCCGTCGATCAACGCGTCGCCATACGTGGGCAAGTCCAGCGTGGCCAGAATCCGCATGCTGGTCGTCTTCCCCGCGCCGTTCGGCCCGATGTACCCAAACACCTGCCCGCGCTTCACCTCAAAGGACACATCATCCACCGCCCGCGTCACACCAAAGAACCGGTGCAACCGCCGCAGTTCGATCATTGGATGTCCACTAACCAAGGTCTGGATCTCCAGCAGCCTGTCCCCAGCGACAAGCATCGCGCCCCGTGCTCGCGTCTGAAGTTTACCAAAGAGGCGTGCGGTTTCAATCCGCGCCGGCCGCTGGCAACAAGCGAATTCGGCTTGACAGGACACGATGCCAACAGCATCAACTTCGTGTGGTGGGGCCAGCACGTCGATACGCTGCCGCTGTACTTGCTCTAACGCTCCTCCGAACGTCAAGCTTAGTCTGGCCGTTCAACTCCACGAGCGGGCTTCAATACGTAGCGTGCCGCGCAAGCCGGGGCGGATTTTCTGCTCGATGGGGATATCGAATGCCAGGCCGGGCGAGGCCGCCGTGCCGCCATCCAGTGCGTGCGTTTCCGCGGTAACGCCTGGTTTACCGGGGTTGATATCTTGATAGCCGTACTTGATTCGCCAGCCGCCCAGGGCTTCCGCATCAGGGAGCGCCTCAATCAGAATCAACTCGCGAAAGATGAATCCGCCCTCGTAGTGGCGCTTCAGGAACAGGAATCCATCCACTTCATAGTCGGGCACCAGCACTTTCAGATCAACCGCGAAGCTAACCGACTTGGAAGTCTTGACGCTCTTCCTTGGATCGAGAAACACCGAGAACAAATGCGGACTCTGACTGCGGTCGGGCGGACGTTGAGTACCTTCCTGCCCGGGGAACAATTCGTCGTAAGTGCGGAAGATTGCCGAGTTCTCGCGCACCTCGCGGCGCGTCATTTGCCACTGGCAACCGCGTACGCTGGCCGCTACCTCGAACTGGTAAGACGCGCGCACGGCCTTGCCTTTGCTAAGTTCCGTCTGCACCTCGGTCGGCAGCGTGATGTCGTCAATGTCCAGAATGCCGTCCACGCGCAGCGAACCGAACAAAAAGCGCGTGAGGTTTTGGTAGCCCTCCTCGGAATTGACGATGCCGTAATGGCCCGAGTGGCTGCGATGCACAAACGCGCGCGGCGAACCGACGTCTTTGCCATCGGCGCCCAGACCGTGCGTGGTGGCGTTTTCGATACGCACCAACCCATCGCTCGCGTCGCCCGCCGCCCAGGTCGAGAGACCGCCCGCTGTCGTGTAATCGCGCGGGTTGGTGCCGACGAGATTGAAGATGCGCTCCGGCGGGAAGTTCTTCACCACCGAGACATCGTCGCCCTTGGGCACATCCAGGTAACCGGCCATCTTGTCTCGATTGAAATTATTGACGTCGCCAAACGTGAGCCAGCCCGGCACGTTTCGCACGATGCGCATGTCGATGCCGTTGTGCGGCGTGGCGTAGGTAAACAGCTTGTCCACCGCCCCGCGCGCGTTATTAGGATCGAGCTCTGTGTTCTGCAGGAAGGCGCGACAGACCAGACCGCCCATGGAGTGAGCCACAAGATACACGCGGAAATCCTCGGGCGTCACCTTGTTGTCCGGGTTGGCGCAGACCTTGTCGCGCAGCCGCAAAATCAGATCTCCCAGTCCCTTCGCAAAGTGCTCGATGGGCGGTGTACCTTGGCCATCGCCAAAATCCTTCGAGGCCTGATCGTAATAGCGATAGATGATGATGGTACGGTACGGAATGGGGTGGTCGGCACGTTCGGCCGCCAGCAGGTCGTCACCATCTACGAAGACATCCTCGTACTTGTGATCGCTCATAAAGCGCACCAATGGCGACTCAAAGAAGAACCGCTTCACGTCACCCGTCCAAGCCATGCGCGACTTGGTCGAGCCGATATTAAAACCCATATAGGGGTCGGCCACCGTCTCCTCGATCTCGCCCTGCGTGGCTGCGAAGCCGCGGACGTAGATGATCGGGTGATAGGGATGCTGCGAAGTCGTGGGCATTAGGGTGTCTCCAAGTTGCGGTTGCGAGAACGTCGGTGTGCGCGAGACGCGTGGATGCGGTCGCAGACTGATGGGATCAAAAGGCTGGCAGCACCAGGATCAACCGGCCGGGCATTGCGGCGTATCAGTCAGTCGGACGACTCCCATTTTGCTGTGTGAGACCGGAGAGTCAAGTGTTTCATGAGAAATCTCTTGCGGAGTCCGGCTTAGTATCGGGAAGTGTCCGACCCGCGATCGGCGTGGCTAAGTAACCGCGAAAAAAATAACTTGATGAATTGGAAAAGTAGCGGCAGGGCGCAAGCCCTCCGGTTTGCGGCGGTTTGCGGCACCGGACGGCTTGCGCCGTTCCGCTAATTCGACAAGTTATTTTTCGCGGATACTCAGGATAATCCAGGCTAGTCAGCGCGTTGGCCTACCGACGATGCAATGGTACAATCACACCATGATTCGAGCATACGACGAAATCGTTGAATTCATCGCGGCCGGCACGACGCCCGATTCGGTTGCGCGTTTCGAGCTTGCTCGGCGTTTCCTCAAAGACAACCCTCTACGACTCCGCCCATCGGCCGCATCCATTGATCACCGGACGGGCGATCCAACCGATTTTTGCGTAGGCTGCGGGAAACTATTCGGAGTTGTCGGACGGACTCGGAACGTGGCGAACCGATAACACTGTCACCGTGCGGTCGTCTTCCTGCACGTCGTAGAGGACGGCCAAGGGTTCCACAATCAATATGCGGAGGTTGTCGCCGCGAGATTCGCCCTGATCCAGGGGATTGTTCTTTAGCAATAGATCAATGGTATCAGCGGCGGCTGTGACGGCTCTTTTGTCAGGCGCGTCGAGCCAAATCTCGGCGAGCAAACTGGCCGCATTGGGCTTCCAGAGAACGGTGAAGGTCATGGTCGAAGCTCGCGAAGGACCTCCTCAGTCGTTTTCCCGCCGGGTTCGCTCTTCGCGCGGCGAATTTCCTCGTCCGTGAATTCCTTGCGAGCCCAATCGTAAAGTGCCTTCTGTCGCGTAGCAGCGGGAACGACGTAGCCCAACGTCTGCCCGTCGTGGCTGCACAATTCCATCGGCGACTGAAGTTGACCCAGCTCCGACAAAGTGGAGTCGGTTACGACGATGCGATTCATTTTGATCCCCTGTAACAATTCATGCACGGACACTCAACGCCACGTATTCTACCCAACTGGGTCCTATCAGTCCAATTCGTGAAGTGCCAAATTGCTGTCGGCAGCCCTATCCTGCTGGAACCTGCATTTGCGTTTGCGACGCTCCTCGGCGAGAATGAGGGCATGAACGCACAATCCCAACAGATTCTTCAAACGGCGCTGGCTTTACCCGAATCGGAAAGAGCCGAACTCGCGGTGTCGCTAATTCGCAGTTTGGATACCGAAATCGACGAGGGTGTTGACGAGGCATGGGCCGCGGAAATTCGGCGCCGCATCTAGTCGGTTTCACGGGCATGAGGCTCTTGTCTACCGAATTCCCACCGCCTCTTTCAAGCAAACGTCGACTTGCTGCATCACTGCGTCGGGCAGTTCGCCGATCTTTTGACGAATCAATCGCTCGTCAATCGTGAAAAGATTGCCGCACGTCACAGCAGAATTGACGCGCAGGCCTGACTGCTGGCCTTCCGGCGTGGAAACATCAATGAATAATTGTGTGGGGTCCGCGCCGACTCGAGTCACATTGCTCGTAATCATTGCGACGATCGTGCTGGTGAGTAGCCGATTTCGCTGGTCCGGTTGAACGACTAGCGCCGGGCGCACTCGTGCTCCGCTACCGCTGCTGAAAGGGTAATTGAGAATGACAACGTCGCCGCGGTTGACCTTCATGGTTTTTCGTAGTGGGAAGCGTCTTCCCAATCCTCCGAGGCCAAATCGGCCAGCAGCGGTTCCATTTCGCGGACATCAAAATCCGAGTCGTCCGGTGTCAGCAGTTTCATTTCTTGCTCGTACACCTCTTTCCGCAGCACAACGCACACTTTTTCCGCGATTTTCACGACCACGGCCCGGCCTTCGTCAAGTGCTTTCAATTGTGCCGGGGAAAAAACCATGGAAAGTCTCCTCACTTTTGAATTCTAGCCAACACGGACGCCACGTATTTTACCCAACCACGTCCCGCTGGTCCAATTCAAGTCGGGCCAATCGCTGCGCTTGCCGTTGCGTTTGCGCCGTTTCTCGGCAAGAATATGAGCATGAACGCACAATCGCAACTAATCCTCGAAACCGCCTTGGCATTGCCCGAAACGGATCGAGCAGAATTCGCAGCATCAGTGCTATGTTCAACTGCGGAAATGAGGCAAACCGCGCGAACCTATTTGTCGAATTGAGCGTCCCCAAGTCTTGATCCGAGAAAAACAAACACGTCCAA
>JBGTKH010000283.1:0-3496 GCA_041744735.1 Pirellulaceae bacterium
CATTCAGCGTCTCTTCGGATCGCAGCGGGCTTTGAAGAGCGTCGAGGATTTCACAGAGTTCGAGCAGCGGGCCGCCTACTTCGACGGCGACATCATGCTCGCGACCAAGAAGGGAGTCAACATTCTGGATCGCGGCAGCCAAGTCCATTTCATGGCCGAGTTCCAGGAACTGCTGGACTTCCCGCCGGCCCCCAAGCTGAACGTGTTCGGCAAACTGGACCCGAAACAGGCAAGCGAATCGGAACTGCGCGGGCAGACACTATTCTTCGGCAAAGCGCAGTGCGCGACTTGTCACCCGGCTCCGTACTACACAGACAATCTGATGCACAACCTGCAGGTCGAGCGATTCTTCAAGCCGCAGACGATCAACGGACGCATGGCCTCGGCGGACGGTCCGATCAAGACTTTCCCGCTGCGTGGCATCAAGGACTCGCCCCCGTACCTGCACGACGGCCGCCTGCTCACGCTCGACGACACCGTGGAGTTTTTCAACCTGATCCTGGAACTCAAACTGACCGCGAACGACAAGTTAGACCTCGTCGCGTTCCTGCGAGTGCTTTGATCACCGGCATCTTTGCCCGAAGGAGTCGATCGATCAAATGGCTTGGTACCAAAAACTTAGGCATTCTCTTGTTGGCGGTGGCAAACGGCCAATCAGAATCGTTAAGATATTTCGTCTCGCCAACGAGTGTGAACTCGCCAGCGAGTGTGAACTCGCCAGCGAGCGAGAATGTGGAGGTCTAGCATGTCAATGAACAACGGCTACGACGTGTTGATTATCGGCGGAGGCCAGGCCGGGATTCCGCTGGCTTATGGTCTCGCGAAGGCCGGGAAGCGGGTCGCGTTAGCGGAGCGACAACACCTCGGTGGCTCCTGCGTGAACTTTGGCTGCACACCCACCAAGGCGGTCATCGCCTCGGCCCGCGTGGCTCAGCAAGCGCGGCGCGCCGCGGAGTTCGGCTTGAAGATCCCGACCGTTGAGGTGGACTTTCCAGCCGTGCTTGACCGTGCCAGGCAAATCGTCATGGAATCTCGTAACGGTCTCGACGAGGGTCTGGAGAAGTCAGACAACCCTAAACTCCTGCGCGGCCACGCCCGCTTCGAAGGCCGAGACGCCGACGGTTTCCGCGTGCGCGTCAGTGACCAGGCGGTAACGGCTCGTCAGGTGATACTCAACACCGGCACGCGCAGCCTGATCCCGCCGATTGAGGGCCTGAACAACGTGAAATTCATCCATGCCGGTAACTGGCTGGAACAACCGGAGTTGCCCACACACTTGGCCATCATCGGCGGCGGCTACATCGGCCTTGAGATGGCCCAGTTTTACCGCCGGATGGGAAGCCGCGTGACCGTGATCGAGGAAACTGGTCAAGTCGCCGGCCGCGAGGATGAGGACGTCGCTTCCGCTTTGCAGAAGATCCTGGAAGCCGAGGGGATCGCATTCCGGCTGAACACACGCGTAACAAGCGTCGAAACCCGGAACGACGTCGTGAGCCTGACGCTTGAGCAGAGCGAAGGGTCGGACAACGTCAATGCATCGCATCTCTTTGTTGCCACGGGGCGCAAGCCGAACACCGATGACTTGGGTCTGGCAACGATCGGCGTCAAGATTTCGGACCGCGGGATTGTCGCGAGCGACGAGCGGCTGGCTACCAACGTGAACGGGGTCGGGGTGGCGGGCGACATTCGCGGCGGTGCGATGTTTACGCATACGGCCTGGGACGACTACCGCGTGTTGATGTCTCAGATCGCGGGTGATGGCTCGCGCACCACGGATCGGGTCGTGCCGTACGCGGTCTTCACCGACCCGGAGCTTGGCCGTGCAGGGCTGACCGAGAGCGAGGCGCGGCAGACGGGCAAAGCCATCAAGGTCGCCCGGTTTGAGATGCAGAAAAACGGTAAGGCCAAGGAGATCGGCGAGACGAAAGGCTTCATCAAGGTCATCGTGGATCAAGAGACAAGCCGTATCCTGGGAGCGGCGGTACTGGCGGCCGAGGGAGCAGAACTCGTCCACATGTACGTGGACCTCATGAACGCCGACGCGCCCTACTCAGCCATGCGGGACGCGGTCTACATTCATCCGACTCTGGCTGAGGCAGTTCAGAGTGCCGTTTCCTCAATTGAGTGAGCAAGCCACAAGGAGTGAATCCCATTGCCCTAGCCCAACACGGTTTTTGAACTTAACTTGAACAATGAAGGAGTTCGCTTCCATGATCAAAAAAGTCATGGTAATTGTCGGCGTCATTTTGATCATGGCGGGAGCACTGGCACTGTTCTATCGGGGCATCCCATACACGAGCCGCGATGTCGTGGTTGATGTGGGGCCAATCACAGCCACCGCGGAATCCGAAAAGACGTGGCCCGTGCCGCCGATTCTGGGTGGATTGGCAATTGCCGGTGGCGTCGCATTGATCTTTGTCGGAGCCAAACAGGCATAGCACATCAGCGCGGGAATAGGAAATACGTTTGCCAACTTTCACAGAGGACATGACATGACACAAGCAACAAGACAACAGCAAGCGATGATCGGCGGAGTTCTCGGCGTACTGGCGATGTGTGTGGGAGTGGCCCACGCCCAAGTCGCACCCAAGCAACCGGCATCGCCGAAGAACGCCACGGTCAAAACCACCACCGTCGCGCCGGAGGACTTTCCGTCGGTGATGGCGCGCATGCAGGCTGCCAAGCCCGCGATCCAACAGCGGCAACTCGACCTGCTCGCGAAACGATACGACTTGGGCGATCACCCAGCACCGGGCGTGACGATGGCTCGCAAGAAGCCCGTCCAAGAACGCGTGCGCAGCCGATTGGCCGAAGGACTGACTTGGGAGAAGCTGGCCGCGATGGACGCCGCCGACATTCGGGCGAAGGATCTGTTCCCAATCGGATTCCTTCCGTTGCCTCATCCGAATCATCCGGAAGGAGGCATGCTCTTTCCAAAATTTCATATCGATGAAATCAAGAAGCAGGAGGCCCGCGACCTGACCCGCTTCGACCTCGATTACGACCTGCCCGACCATTTCCTGCCCGAGTTCCCGCCGCCGATGTTCCTGACGACGCGCCCCGATCTCGGCGACGTGTCGCAAGGCAAGCTCGTGACGATGGATAACTTTTATGAACTGTTCAGTGGCATCTTGAATCCAAAACAACTCGAAGGAGTGCGGTTGCTGGTGACGCCCTTCATGCAACAGCAGTTCAATCAAACGGACGAGCGTCGCTCGATCCGGCCCAGTCGCGGCGTGACTTGTTTTGACTGTCACGCTAACGGACACACCAACGCCGCCACGCACCTGGCCGGCGACGTTCGCCCGCAGGAGTTCCGTCACCGTATCGACACGCCTTCGCTGCGCGGCGTCAACATTCAGCGTCTCTTCGGATCGCAGCGGGCTTTGAAGAGCGTCGAGGATTTCACAGAGTTCGAGCAGCGGGCCGCCTACTTCGACGGCGACATCATGCTCGCGACCAAGAAGGGAGTCAACATTCTGGATCGCGGCAGCCA
>JBGTKH010000284.1:0-7882 GCA_041744735.1 Pirellulaceae bacterium
TTTGCGGGATGTGTACGCAGACTTCGCAGCCGACGCAGCGTTCGATGTCGATTTCGCACCACGACTGCACGCCCTTCACGCCGCGGTCGCGCGTGATCATCACAATGCAATCGACCGGACAGACTTCCAGACACGACTCGCAGCCGGTGCAGTTGTCGGCGTTGATGACGGCCAATTCTTTCGGCAGTTTTTTTCGCGGCCCCTGTTTAGCCATCGCGGTGGTCCTTGACTACGAATCGGTAACTCGGTGCAGTTTCGAGAGATACGCATTCCTCGCGGAATCTCCCGCCGCAGCAATTATAGTTGCTATTCGGCGCCCGGCCAACGGGTCCTGTTCGGTCCTGTTTGACGCAACATCGTAGCTTGACTCTCTGAGTCGAGACTCTGGACGCTCGACTCAGAGAGTCAAGCTACAGAGGCGGGATCGCTTCGCCGCGTGTTAGGTCGTCGAACGTCTGTCGAGCCCGCGCGAGGTGCGGCTTACCGTCGCGGATCAGAACTTCGGCGGCCAGGGGTTTCGAGTTGTAGTTGGACGCCATCACGAAGCCGTACGCGCCGGCCACTTCGATCACCAGGTATTCGCCGACCGATGCCGCGGGCAACGAGCGGGTGCAGACGAATCCGCCTTCCTCTTGCGTGAAGATGTCGCCCGACTCGCACAGCGGCCCGCCGACAACCACGTCCTGCATCGCGCGGCCCGAACCGTCGCCGCCGGATGGCACAACCGCGATCGGATGATAGGCGCCGTAAAGAATCGGCCGAGCTAAGTCGTTGAAGCCCGCATCGACCAAATAGAATGTGTTGTTCCCCATCCGCTTAATCGCGCGAATCTCGGTGATCAGATAGCCGCTCTCGGCGACCAAGTAGCGGCCGGGTTCGATCTCCAGCGAAATCTTGTGGCCAAATTTTTCTTCGAGCCGCTTGCGCGTCGCATCCCAAATCCCGAAATATCTTTCCAAGTCGACGTACGTCTGGCCCGCCTTGTACGGAACGGGCAGCCCGCCGCCGGCGCTGATCGACGTGACGGTGCGGCCGACCGTCAACGCGGCTTTCTCCAGCGCCCCGCCGACGTGCGCCAGATGCTCTAAGTCGGTGCCCGATCCGATGTGCATGTGCACGCCGGTAATCGTCAGTCCGTGGTGATCGGCCCGCCGCAAACAGTCGTCAAGTTGCTCGTGCCAAATGCCGTGCTTGGATTGCTCGCCGCCCGTGTTCGTCTTGCGGCTGTGCCCATGCCCGAAGCCGGGATTGATTCGCAGCGTGATGTTGCGGCCCGGCGCGGCGTCGCCAAGCTGATCGATCATGTCAGGCGAGCCAGCGTTCACGGGGATGTTGTGCTCGACCACCATTTGCAGCGCCGCACGGTCGAAGATATCGGCCGTGTAGAAAATCTGTGGAGGCTCGGCGCCCGCCTTGTATCCCGCCGCGAACGCCCGGTGAATTTCGCCCGCGCTGACCGCGTCGACCACGACGCCCTGCCGCCGCATCAAATCCAAAACGGCCAGGTTTGAGCAGGCCTTCTGCGCGTATCGGGTCACGTCAAACTTTTTCAGATCCGCAATCCGCTCGATGATCTTGGCGGCGTCGTACACGTAAGTCGGAGAACCAAACTGCCGAGCCAGCTCGACGACAGGCGCCCCAGCAATCTGCGTTCGAATCGGCGAAAACGATCCAACAACAGGCATACGACCAGTGTCCTCGTAGCAAATGGGAATCGCGTAAAGAAGACAGCACGTTAACCCAAAATCGACCGTTAGAGAAGTGGTCGGGACGATGCGCAAAAAAAAAAGCGGCGCCGTCTTGCCGGACGGCGCCGCTGGCGATTCTTGTTTTGTAAATGGACGCGGTGCGGGCCTTAAAAGTCCTGACCGGCTCCCGGACCGAACAGCTTGGCCGCTTGGCCGATCAACTGCAGCACGCCCTCTTCAACTTGCAGGCGTGTGAGCGCGCCACCGGGAATCGGTTTGCTGGTGATCGAAATGCGATCCTTGCCACCGGAGTTTTCGATCGTGGTGGCGAGGATCGTGGCCATTGGGTTTTCGTCGATCGAGGCGGCAAACTTCAGGATCGGCGTCAGCGCGATGTTGAATTGGCTGGCGGGCAACACGACGTTGGCGTCGGCGGCCGACTTGTCAATTACTTTCTTCAAGGTCTCGATGCTGTCCTTGCCGAATGCCAAGTAAACGGTTTTTGGTCCGATGCCGATGGCGACGTCCAATTTGTCACCAAAAAACTGACGCGCCTCGACCTCGTCGTCGGGCAATGTGAAGCTCAGCGAGTGAAAGCGAATGCCGCCGTGATTCTCCACGTCAAGTTTGACATCCGGCGCGTCCGGCTCATCCTTAGTTAGGTCGACTACCTTTTTAAACGCGGTTTCCAGTGCTGCACCATCGGACACATAACCGCCGGCCGCGAACGTGATGGCATCGGGCTTGAGCAGAAACACCGCGCCGCCGTCCAGCTTGCCGCTTTCGACGGTCGTGCGAATGACGTCGAGGAACGTGCCAAGCACTTCCTTCGCCGCGGCGCGCTGTTGCTCGTCTTTCAGATCCTTGTCCTTTTCAATTTCCTTGATCGCACCGTCGCGGACGGCGGCCAGCATCAGGGCCACTTGTTCAATGTCTTCCGCCGCCAATCGGCCGCTGAAGTGCAAGGTTGCCGCAGCTTCAGGCAACAGGAAGCCGGCGTAATCCGATTTATTTTCCGACAACATCGCCATCCGACGAGCCAAGCCCGTGCCCGGCAATGCGGTGACGCTGAAGTCGATGTATGTGGTTTTGGCAGCGCTATCGACGGCAAAGCCGAGCGTCACCTGATCCGATTCCTCGATCCAGGCCACCACCGACTTCAGCGAGTTGCGAGCCAGCTTCTCGGCCAGCTCACGATCCGGTCCACCACGCCCGCGCTGGTTTTCCAAGCTCCGCTCGAAGCCCTCGCGAATTCCTGCAACGGCTTGTTGCTTCAATGCCGGCGGAACGTTTTGCATGTTCACGCGGACGGCGATGTCGTATTGTTTCTCCAATCCGACGAGCAACGTTTCAGGCGCCTGCGGCAGATCCTTCAAGTTCGCGGCGCTGTCGGACAGAAACGCCCAACCTCCCTGCTCCTTGACAAACACCGAATTGGGTTTGTCCGTGTTAAGTTCCAAGATGCCGTCGCCAGCGTCTTTGGGTTCCCCGACCTGATCTTTCAGGGTGTCGAGCACCGTCTTCAAATCGGTCACCGGAACGAATCCGATCGCCTTCGGCTGATTCGTTTCATCGAGCGTGATGAATGCACCTGACGGTTTGGTCTTATCGACGCCGGCCGTAAAGCCGCGGGCCATGAACTTGACCATGCCTCCCACGTCGGGAGCATTGGCCGCTTGGGACAGAAAATCCACGTCCGCCAGCAGCTCATCGACGCTGTTGACCGCAACGACCGCCACCGGCTTCACGTCTTGAGCCGGGACGCGCAGAGCCGGCACGGCAACCAATGCCAACGCGACGGCCGAGAGCAACAAATGGTTCCAAAGAGTCTTCACAGTCTGGGTCTCCTTTTAGTCGTGTCCAATAAAACTTGAATGGGAAGTCGATGGATGTAGCCGAACTCGCCAGAGTTTGGTTTTCGCGAAGTTCGGCCAAAATTCGGCCAAAGTCTGGCGACTTCGGCTACTTATACCTTTCGTCGCGGAGCGGAGTTTTGCAAAACTCGTTGCGGTCGGCTTTTGTCACTCGGGAGCGTTTGAGCCGCGACGCCACGGCTGCTTCGCCTGTAACCCGTATGAAAGTAGAGTATTTGCCGATCATCGTCCAGCAGGCGGCGGCGCGCAGCAGTAGCGTGGCAAACAAATGGTTTCCAAGAAGCTGATTCGGCGAGCGGCGCCGCGGTGGGCATCAGAGAGGTGGGATTTGCTATCGCTCGCGAAACACGATCCGGCCTTTGGTCAGATCGTAGGGAGAGAGTTCCACGCGAACTTTGTCGCCCGGAACAATGCGGATGAAATGCTTCCGCATGCGACCCGCCACATGAGCCAAAACCTCGCTGCCCGTCTCCAACTCCACGCGAAACCGCGTGTTCGCCAATGCCTGAGTCACCGTCCCGTTTACTTCGAACGCTTCTTCTTTATTCGCCATACAGGGCTCCACTGCGATCCACAAAACTTACCGCCGCTGCGACATTAAACCGATGCTAATATACCACTTAAGCCGATCTCGTCCAGCCCGCCGGAAAAGTTGGCCAGGCTAACGATGAGTAGCCGAAGTCGTGAGACTTCGGACGTGTGACTTCGGAAGTGAGACTTCGGAAGTGTCACCACTTCCGCTACGAGCGCTCACTTCGCAAGTCCTTCGCCCAACGCATCGATAACAAACTCGCTGCTCTCCACGCCTAGCGAAAGCCGAATCGTGCCGCCAGTGATGCCCAGCGCGGCTCGCTGCTGCGGACTGAGCGCCCGGTGGCTGGTGGATTCGGGATGGCTGAGCGTTGTCGACACTTCGCCCAACGACGGACAGAACGCGATCCGCCGCGCTGCATTGATGAACGCATCCGCAGCCGACCGGCCGCCAGCGAGCCGAAACGTTACGATCGTGCCGAACCCGCCGTCGAATTGCCGCGATGCCAACGCGTGATCGGGATGAGTGGGCAAACCTGGATAGTCAACTCGCTCGACATCTGTGCGAGTTGACAGAAACTCAGCGGCGCGAAGAGCGTTACTACATGCCCGCACGACGCGCAAATGCATCGTGGCCAATCCGCGCGAGGCTAGCCAGCAATCAAACGGACTGCTGGCCAGTCCCCAACTCGCCAAGACCGCGGGCACACGCTGCCAATTCGCTTCGCGCCCGCACAGCAGCCCGAGCATCACATCGCTGTGGCCGTTCATCATCTTGCTGACGCTCTCCATCACCAGATCGGCGCCCAACGACAGCGGCCGGCAAAGGGCTGGCGTGGCGAACGTGTTGTCGACCAGCAGTAGCGCCCCTCGGCCATGCGCCAATTCGCCTAGAGCAGCGATGTCAGCAACTCGCAGAATCGGATTGGCAATCGTCTCAACGACGACCAACTTTGTCTGCCGCGTAAACGCCGCAGCCGTTGCCGTTAGGTCACACGTATCGACAAACGCGCTCTCGATTCCCAGTCGCGCCGACTCTTGTCCTAGCAGCGCCAAGCTGCGGCCGTACAACTGGTTGCTCACGACGATGTGATCGCCGTGCCGCAGTTGCGACAGCACTGCCGCCGCCATCGCTGCCATGCCCGACGAAGTCACCGCCGTACGCTCGGCTTGATGCAATTGCCGGCATTTCTCGGCAAACATGTCGGCATTTGGGTGGCCGTCGCGCTGGTATACATAGCCCGCCAGCGACCCGTTCAGCATTTGCTCGGCCTGATCGGTACTTTCGCAACACCACACCGAGGCCGGATAAATCGGCGCCGCATAAGGCCAAGTCGGCTGCGGCGGCAACTGGTCCGGCCGCGGGCAAATGTCGTCGGTTCGTTCGTTCATGTTCATTGAATTCCGATTGCGTTAGTTGCACGAGCGCTGCGAGTCGTCGAGTATACTCGCTCTGCGCGTCTAACGGAATTCATTTGTGCCGTCCCTAGCGTGTGACTACTTTTCGCCGACACAAATGCCGATATGCTAGGGCCATGTCCACCGAGAGCAAACCATCGGATTCACCTCGTCGCCAACTCACGCTGTTGGATTCGACCTGCATCATTGTGGGCATCATTATCGGCGTGGGAATCTACGAGATCACACCGACGGTGGCCAGCAACGTGCGCGATCCGCTTTCGCTCATCGCCGTGTGGTTACTCGGAGGGATGATTTCTTTTGTTGGAGCCCTTTGTTACGCCGAGTTAACGACGTCATTTCCGGAAGAGGGCGGCACCTACGTCTTTCTAACCCGCGCTTTCGGGCGGCGGATGGGATTTCTGTTTGCCTGGTCCGATTACTGGATCGTGCGGCCCGGTAACGTCGGCATGTTGGCTTACGCGTTTGCACGATACGCGACCAAGGTCCAGCCGCTCAGCAATGACGGCGAGCAGGCGTTCGATTTTTACATCTACGCGTGCGCGGCAATCATCGCGCTTGCGGCGATGAACATCTGGGGCGTGCGGACCGGCAAGTGGACTCAGAATCTATTGACGATGCTGAAAGTCGTCGGACTGCTGTCGATCTTGGTCATCGTCATGCTTCCAATGACGGGCTCTCCGGCCAGCGACCCCACGGCTGCCGCAGACTTCTCGCCGAGCTTTCAACTGGCGATCATTCTCGTTTTATTCACATTCGGCGGCTGGGACGAAATCTCATGCGTCGCCGCCGAGGTGCGTGATCCGCGCAAGAACCTGCTGCGTGCGTTGATCGCCGGAGTGATTGTCGTCACATCGGTCTACTTGCTTGTCAACCTGGCGTTCATCTATGGGCTGGGAATCGATGGCTTTCGACAATCCGAAGCTGTGGCTGCGGACGTCGTTGGCTCGCGGTTGGGGTGGTGGGGCGAGAAAGGGATTAGTCTCTTGGTTTGTGCCTCGTGCTTAGGATCGATCAATGGATTATTTTTTACAGGCTCGCGTATCTATTACGCGATGGGAGCCCAGCACTCGATGTACGGCTTCCTCGGCAAGTGGAACAGCCGGCTCGGCACGCCGGTGCGATCGCTCGCTCTGCAAGCTGCGATCAGCCTCACGCTGGTGACGATCTTCCGCAGCAAACATGCGTTCGACACGCTCTTGATTTTCACCGCACCGGTGTTCTGGGCTTTTTTCCTACTCGTCGGGATTTCGCTGTTCGTCCTTCGCCGTCACGAGCCAAAATCCCCACAGCCCTTTCGCGTTCCTCTCTATCCAATCACACCGATTCTATTCTGCTTGTGTAGCTTGTTCATGCTCTATTCCGGCCTCAACTACGCTTGGCACGTGCGATCTTACGAAGCGCTCGTGGCGTTCGGCATCGTGGGCGTTGGCCTGCTAGCAAGCTTTCTCGAGCGGCGCCAGTAGCGGTTACACGCGACACTGTCGGTTCTGCCAGTTTTAACGACAGCCCAGCCGCAGTAATGTCCGACAATAGATCAGAGCCTCTTCGCGCCGTGAATTCGTATCGTTTTCAATGAGCACCGCTCAACCCGTTCACTCACCGCCGAAATCATTCGGGCCGATCCCTTCTTCGCGCCCGTCTGCGCGCGATGCCGCGCAGACTAGAAACGAAGCGGTAACCGGCGGCGAAAGCAACGCCGACGCAGCGGCTGAATCGGTCGACCCGCACCTGGTTCAGCAAACCAAGCAGCAGATTCGCAACTTGGTTCACGAGATCGCGATGCTCGCTCAGTCCGATTGCTCGTTGGAAGATTTTTACGAGGGATTTTTGAGCCGTGTGGTCAACGCCTTGGCCGCATCCGGCGGCGCAATTTGGACGATCGGCGAAGAAGGCCGGCTGCAGCTTCAATACCAAATCAACCTGCCGAAGACACGTCTGACGGACGATGGACAGTGGCAGATTCGTCACGCGCTGCTATTGCAGAAGGTAATTGCCGCGGGCGAGCCGACGCTCGTCGCTCCGCAGTCCGGCACACCGGGCAGCGACGATGCGGGCAATCCGACCGACTTTCTGTTGGTGCTCGGGCCGCTGAAGATCGAACAGCAGGTGTTGGGCATCGTCGAGATCTTTCAGCGACCCGGCGGCGGGCCGGTCACGCATCGCGGCTACTTGCGGTTCCTGCTGCAGATGTGCGATTTGGCCGGCGATTTCCTGAAGAGTCGCCGGCTACGGCACTTCAGCGACCGCCAGCAGCTTTGGGAACAACTGGAACAGTTCATCCGCGCGGTGCACCGCAGCCTCGACCCGCGCGAAACCGTGTTCACAATCGCCAACGACGGCCGGCGGCTGATCGGCTGCGACCGGGTG
>JBGTKH010000285.1:0-13840 GCA_041744735.1 Pirellulaceae bacterium
CGGACCAAGTGTGCACGATTTGATCGTCGCCCGCGGTGGCCAGAACCGCGCCGTCATGTGAGAAGGCCACGCTCAAAACGGGCTTCTCGCTGGCGGTCACGGCCGTCTTGGCGGTTGCGAGTGTGGCTTCGGTTTGCTTCGCCTTCTCTTCCATTTGCTTGACAGCCGCGTCGAACATCGGGATGGCATCGGTCGCCGCCTTCACGGCCTCGCCGGCCCGCTGGACGCTGCGATTGGCGGCGGTCAGAGCCCGCTCGGCGGCGTTCTTCTCATCCAACGCCTTCTGTGCTGGAGCGGTCAATTGAGTGACCTTCGTTTCGGCGGCCTTGGCGGTGTTTTGGGCCGCCGTCAAGTCGGCGTCCGCTTTCTTCTTTGCTTCGCTGGTCGCTTTGTTCTTCGCGTCGGCCTCTTGCACGGCCTTTTGAGCCGCGTCCTTGGCCGCCTGATCGTCGCCCTTGTTGGCGGCTGCGAGGTCGGCTTGGGCTTTCTTCAACGCTTCGGCGGCAGCGGCCAACTCGGTATCGGCAGCTTTCTTCGTCTCATCCGCCTTCGCCAGCGCGGCCTTGGCAGTTTCGAGCGCCTTGTCCGCCGCGTCCTTGTCCGCCAGCGGCTTCTTGGATGCTTCGTCTTTCTTCTTAGACTCCTCGTCGGCCAGTTTCGCGGCATCGGCGGCCTTCTTGGCGTTGTCGGTTTCAGCGGTCTTGCGCTTGTTGGCTTCGTCGAGGTCTTTCTTTGCAGCGTCGACTTCGCGCTTGGCGAGCGCGACGGCGCGAGTCAGATTGTCGACTTCGATCTTGGTGCGGAAGTCGCCTTTCAATTCGGCAATCTGCTGACCGTTCGTACTGTTCCACAGGCGAGCCGTGTTGTTCGAGCTGGCCGAAGCAATCCGCTGGCCGTCGCCGCGGACGGCAACCGAAGTAATCGGCGCGCCGTGGCTCATCTGACGCACCATGGTTCCCGCGGCAACGTTCCATAGGCGAGCCGTTCCGTCTTGACTGCCCGAAACCATTTCCGTGCCGGCCGCCGACATCGCGACCAGTGATTTGATTGGGCCAGTGTGACCGGAGATTTCCTTGACCGGCTTCGGCGCCTCCTCCGACTTTTCGGCCGTCGGATCGGGCAAAGCCCAAAGGCGGATCAGATTGTCCGCTCCGCCAGTGGCGACCTGCTTGTCCTCTGTGACGAAAGCGACGGCGTTGACCGGTGCAGCGGTTTCGATGTTGACTATTTCCTTTCCATCCGCGATGGTCCAAACGCGGAATGTCTTGTCCTGCGATCCGGATACGAGTTTGGTCCCGTCCACGCTGAAACAGACGTCCGAGACGGCGGCACTGTGACCGGCCAATGTCTGGGCGACTTTGCCGGTTGCTAACTCGAAAAGCTTGATCTTTCCATTGTCTTCGGCGATGGCCGCCCATTTGCCGTCGGCGCTGACGGCGATAGCTCGCGCCGGCGATTCCAGCCCAGCCAAATCCGCCTTGTGCGAATTGCGAGCACGCTGCCACAGCTTGGCCGTGCGATAGCCGCCTGATGCCAACGTCTGGCTGTCGGGGCTGAACACAAGCGACTGCACCAGATCCAACTCCGCCACACCCGGCTTGCTGTAGATACCGGATTCGATGAGCGACGGATCGGTCAGCCGGCCGACTTCGCGTTTGCTGGGAATGTGGTACAGGAAAATCTGATTGGCACGCCCGGCCGCGGCGTATTGGCCATCGGGCGAGACAGCGACCGCGTAAATCGGATTCACGCCCGGCGGCAGCGGCTGCCACGCGACCGGCGCGGCGGTGCCGAGCACTTCACCCTTGGCTCCTTGATCGATCCACAGCTTGATCAGGCCGAGTTCTTCCGGCGTGAGCGGTTTGGCCTTCACGTCGTTGCCGTCCGGCGGCATGGCTGGTTCCTTTTGGCGCGAGGCAAGCATGAGCAGCAAGCTTTCGGCACTTTTGCCACCGACGACAGCCGGTCCCTCGCTGCCGCCTTTGAGAATCGACTGCGGCGTTTCCAGCACCAGATCGCTCTCGGCCTCGGTCGCGTTATGGCAGGCCAGACATTTGCGGCGGAAAATGGGCAGCACTTCTTTCTCGAAATCGACCGGTCCCTCGTGAGTGACGGCGGCGATCTGAATCGGAGTTAAATCCGCGGCGAGAGAGGTCTGCGACGAAGCGGTCAGCAACATCACGACACATCCCATTGCCAGTCCCCATGCCGCCACGCAGAAACGTAAATTGATCATGGTAGGTTTCCTGCCATCGGTTCGAGATTTAGTAGGGGAATTCGTGAGAATTCCAAAGTTCACCCAATTGTCGTAGCGGAATTCGTGAGAATTCCGAAGTTTCACCCGGTTCTCGTAGCGGAATTTGTGAGAATTCCGAAGTTTCACAACTTCGGCTACGGTGTTGCCATGCGCTCCATAACTACTTCGCGGCCACTGCTGGTTCCACCTTCACCACGATTTTCTCCGTGGACTCCAGGTTAACGTTGTTGAACTTCACCTTGGCGCGAATCGTGATGGTGTGTTCGCCCGGCGTGGCGTTATTGGCCGCCGTGATATCGAACTTACCGTCAGCTTGGCCCTTGGCGACGATCGGCTTATTCGCGGTGAGCCCTGTGACACCGGCGGGCGGTTCGAAGGAAAACTCCACCTGATCTTCGAAGCCGAAAAGTCGCTCGACCTTCACGGGGATTTCGACTTTCTCTCCCGGCTTCACACCCGCGGCCGGAGCGGTCGCGGAAATCTTTATCGGCGAATCAAGAATTCGCACCTTGATCGGCGCCGAGATTACGGCCACGTTCACGTCCTTGGGGGCCGCGGCCTTCTTCAGGTCGTCAACTTTCTTGGCGATGACCGGCTTTTGTTGCTCGGCCTGCTTCAATTGACCTTGAAGTTCCTTCAGCGCCAGATCGGCTTTCGCCTTCGCCTCTTCGGCTTCCGCGGCCTTAGCGGGTTCGGTTTCCTTGACCTTCACGGCCTCTTGAGCGGCGCTGACCGCCGCATCGCGGGCCGCCGTGGCCGCCTTGATCGTCTCGGCAAGCTGCTTGAGCATCTCATCAAATTCTTTCTTCTCTTCTTCGGCCACCGCGACCGCTTCCGGATTGCGGGCATATTTGATCTTCGTGTCGGCTCGCAGATAGAAGGTATACGTGCCGGACTTCGCGGCCGCGTTCGTCACCGCCAGTTTCACCTTGGCATCGCTCGCGGCGGCCGCAATCGTGGTGTCGGCCGGTTTCAGTTCATTGGGCAAGCCGACGGCCACCAGCTTCAGCTCGCCTTTGAAGTCACCGTAGCGCGAGACCTTCACCGGGAACTCCAGTGAGCCGCCTCGCGACGTTTCCCAGATTTTGTCTTCAGCGACTTGGACCTTTGCGACGTCGGTTTCTTTCTCCATCACCGACAGCGCGATGTCGCGCGTCATGCGATACTCCGGCAGTTGCGTTTGCCGGTTGGCGGTGCCCCAAATGATCGCTCCGCCGCGGGCATAACGACCGACCTCTTTTCCGTCGATCGTGGCCTTTCCAACGATGCGAACTGATCCGGCCCACGATGCGGCATTCTCGTCGGCCATAAAGACCAGGGGCGCGGAACTAATGTCACCGCCGATTACGGCTCCCGGACAGGTGACTCCCGGCGGCAATTCTTCGGCGGAGATTTGAATTTCGCCCTTGAAGCCGTCGCGGCGGTCAACCTTGACGTCGAAGATCGTCGAGCCGCCCTTTCGCAGAACAGGCGCCGCGATGGGCACGTTTTGTTGGTTCTGCGCGGCAACTTGCGACGACACGGGTGTGGCGACCAAGCGGAAATCCGGTTCGGCTTGCCGGATCAGCAAGCGATACACGGAGCGCGGATCGCTGCGCGAGTCGCCGAATTGATCGCGCACCAACACCCGATACGAAGCGTCTTGATCGACGACGAGACGATAATCCGGGTCGTCCGTCGAGGTATCGAAATCAGTCCCGATCCGCGTGGCTCGGTCGGCAGGGTCGTCAATCTGAGCCAACTCGGCGACAACCTCTTCGCCCTGAGCATTCTTGGTGACTCGCTGCACGATCAGCGATGGGTCGCAATCCAGTCCCATGCGGTGAGCGATGACTTCGATCAGCCACACATCGCCCTTTTTGGCGTCGAACTGCACGCAGTCCGCATCCCGCGCCGGATAGAACTGACCCACGTATTCGCACGGCACAGCGATCCTCTGTGCGGCGGTCGGTGCGTTGTTCGGCTCCTGTTCGGTCACCACCGGGGCGCGGGCGAAGTAGACCGTAGTCGGGTAAGCCGTTCCCAAACGATATTCAATTCCGTCCAGCATCGCACCACGCGGCTGCACGAGCGATCGCATGGCAAGCTGCCGGGCGCTGACTTCGTCTCCCGGCAAGGCGATATCGACAGCTACTTTCTCCAATGGGCTTCCGTCAATCATCAAACCATCCGCCGGTTGGCTGCCCGGCAGATTGCGGCCGTACACCGTGTACTTGCCGTTCGAGCCGGGCACACCCGACGGAGGAAACACAAAATCAACTTGCGGGCCCGAATGCACGGCCAGCCGATAGAAGTAATCGGCCCCGCCGGCAAAGATGAAATCATACAGCCCCACGACGTAATCGCCGTCCGCGGGAGCCGTAAAGTCCAACACTGGATCGAGCCCTTCACAGTCGCGAACGCGAGTCAACTCTTTGCCCGATGCGTCGTAAAGGATGAACGTCGCGTCGGCCCGCGAGTCGATGCGCTGCGCGCGGCAGTCGACAATCACGCGCTGGCCCTGTTTCAGCGTCAACTTGTAATAGTCCATGCTGCCGGCTTCGATGCGGCCGTTGACGACGATGGGCACGGTCAATTCCTTGGCGGACGTGCGCTGCTTGTTTGCCGTATCTTCCACGATTTCGTCGAACGTGCCGATCGTAAAGGCGCGCGGATTCGACAGTCCAAAGCGGCCGACTGCTCGCAGCTCATAGGCACCCGGCGGCACGTCGGCGGCGATGGACACCACAAACTGATTGGTCATCGGCCGAGGCTTCAGGAATTCACTACCCTCGGTCATCTTCGGTTGGGCCGTGATGCCGGCGTGCGAGAAGATCAATTGGCCGGCGTCATCTAAATCGGTGCCGGCAATCGTCACGTCGAGCGATGTTCCCTGCTTGCCGCCCGGCGGGAAGGCCGAAGTCAGAGTCGGCGTGGGCAATTGTGCCAGCAGGTAGGACGGGCTTGCTGTGAGCAAACCGATCGTAAACAGCAACAGTGCTCGGCGAGATGCGGAGCAAATTTGAGGAGGCGCAGCGGGAGAGGAATTTCGCGGCATGGGCAGCATTCCTTTTTGTCGCGGAGGGATGATGTTGCCGCGGCGGCTGGCAATGTTTCGCAAGCCGCCGCGGCAGTGGTGGGCTATGTGAACGTCGTTAGTTTAATCGCCACGAGCACGATTTCCAACCTAGTGCTTTGTCAAAGCGTAGTTTTGAGGTTGGCCAACTTCGTGGCGTAAGCTTCCAGCTTGTGTTTCTGGGATGAAATCGGATTGGCAAGCAGGATGCTTACCCCACTTTTTAACTTTGGCAAAACACTAGTGGTTGAACAAAAACTCCTTGGTGTTGATCAACGCCCAAACGATGTCTTCGTAGGCGCGTTTCGGATCGGCGGCGTTCCGTTCAAGGTGCGCCACCGCGATTCCCATTTCTTCGACACTCGGCTCGCGTCCGAACGCCAGCAGATACAGCTCGCGAATCTTCGCGGGATGCTCGCGCGTCTTGTCGTTGGCCAAGCGTGCCGCGCTGCCGTTGCCGGCCGTGAGCTTGCCCTGAATTTCGCTGGAATTTAACAGGTGCAGACTCTGAGCCAAGTTGGCTTCGCCCGACCGTTCGCATTCACACGCGCTGCTGGACTCCGGCCGGCCGAACACGGTCAGGAAGTACGACGTGAAGCCGCTGTCAGGCAACTGCACCGCACGAGTTCCCGAGGGAACACCGGCGAAATTGGTGGTCGAACCAGTCACCTGATCGATCGCGTCCAGCAGCACCTCGGCGTTTAACCGCTTCGGGTAGTAACGCGAGAAGTTCTGCTTGTCGTCGCGATTCCACTCGTTGGGATTTGCGCTGAGTTGATACACCTGCGAAGTGCAAATCGTGCGCACCAATTGCTTGATGTCGAACTTGCTGTCGATAAAGTTCTGGGCCAACGCATCCAGCAATGCCGGGTTTGTGGCCGGATTCGTGACACGCATGTCGTCCTCCGGATCGACCAAGCCGCGCCCGAAGAAGTGCTTCCAGTAGCGATTGACCATGGCATGGGCAAAGAACGGATTGTCTTTGTCGGCCATCCAATCGACCAGCGCGTGGCGCGGGTCGTCGTCCTGCGTAATATTGATAGGCTCGCTTCCCAAACCGGTTGCGATCACGTTTGCGCCCGTCTTGGGATTACGGGATTGAGCCACACCGCGTTTGTGATAGATGCGGTCTTCATTGAGACGATATCCCTTCTTGCGGTTGACCGTCGCGAAAAACGCAGAGAAGCCGTAGTAATCCTGCTGGCTCCACTTCTCGAAAGGATGGTGGTGGCAACGGGCACATTGAATTCGCAGGCCGAGGAACAACTGGGCCGTGTCCTCCATCTGCGCCGATTGGTCTTTCACCTCGCGATACCAGGCGACGGGCGGATTCTTGCCCACTTCGCCGGACGCAGCCAAAATCTCCCGCACGAATTGATCGTACGGCTTGTTCTCGTACAAGCTTGCACGAATCCAATCGTAGAAAGCAAACGTCGCGGTTTTGTCGGTATCCACGCGGCGCTTGTTCCGCAAAATGGCATTCCATTTATTGGCAAAGTACTCTGCGTAATCCGTGCCAGCCAACAAACGATTGACCAGATTCTCGCGTTTGTTCGGATCCGTGTCGGCGATGAACGCCTCCGCCTCCTCCAACGACGGCAACCGGCCGGCGATGTCAATCGACACGCGGCGCAGGAATGTTGCGTCGTCACAAATTTCGGACAAGGGCAAGCCGAGCGCCGTCAGCTTCTCAAAGACTAGGTCATCAATGAAGTTCTTCGACTTCGGCAGATTCGTGACTTGGATGCCCAGCGGCACCGTGGCGCGGAACACGCCGACGTGGCCTTGATAGCGAGCCATCACGGCCACGCTGCCGGTCAACTGGGCTGTGGTGACCAGGCCCGTCACGCTCACGTCCGCCATTTCTGTGTCGTTCGAGTCAAACTGCGTCATGCGGGTCACGTCTTCGGTCGCGCCGTTCGTGTAGTGCGCGACAACCGCAACTTGCTGCGAAGCGTTGCGGCCCATCAGTCGATCTTGCGGGAAGACTTCGATGTGCGTGACCGTCGGATCATCCGGTTTGCCGTATGGCATCCCTTGCTCGATCCAGCGATGCAGCAATCGGAACGCCGGGGATTCTGCGTCGATCCGATGACCACCGCCGTGCGGCGTCTGAGCCGACGCCTTCAGCAGCAGCAAGCTGCGTTGGGGGGCCGCCGGGAACAATCGCCGGCCGCGGGCTTCCTTGACTAAGTGCTCGAAGTCTTCGGTTGGCTCGAATCCCAGCAGCGACAGAGCAAAGCCGTTCTGCCCGCCTGATTTGCCGTGGCAACCGCCGCTGTTACAGCCGTACTTGGTGAAGATCGGCACGACTTGATTGGGAAAGTTGACGGCAATGTCTTGCTCGATGTTGGTCACCGTGACGTTCACGCTGGCCGATTGGCCTGTGGATGCTTTGACCCGAATCGTGGCTTGGCCTTCCTTCACAGGCGTCATGTAGCCCGTGGAATCCACGTTGACGATCCCCTGCGGCGTCGCGTCGAACGTAATGTCCCGAGTAAGGTCGCGAATCTGGCCGCTGGAGAATTGCCCGTGAATCAGCAACTGCTGTGCGGCATCACGTCCCGACAGCATGATGCCGCCATCGCTGGTACGGCCGGTTTCAATGCTGATCGAATTAAGTTGACCGGGGTCGCCGAGGCCTGGGGCTTGGTCTTGGGCGCGGACGACGTTAACAGACAATACGGCCGACAGGGCAAGGGCGAATAGAATCGCCGGGGTGCGGCATGCGTTGCGCATGGCTGGTTCCCTTCCTACTGGGGCTGTGAGGAAAAAGGTCCATTGTTAACTTTCAGGCGTGATCAAACCGAACAGATTATCGCAAGTTGATGCGTTCATTGCAAGCAAACTTCAACGATTGTTGATGGGTTCGGGAAAATTTTTCCTGCCCATCCGAATGGGGACGGTGGCTGTCTAGGGTCACGTGTCACGTTTTCGCGGCGCTCTCGCGCGCCGCGTCCATGAATTCGCGTACCAGTGCCGGTTCGATACCGGCCGCGCGGTCGCCGGTTCGGCAGACAGAGCCTCGCACGCCGACGACGTCCGCTTTCAATCGCTTTAGCTCGGCCAGATGCTTTCGCTTGATGGACCCAGCCAAAGCCACACGCAAACCGTGGGCGCGGGCACTGACAACGAACTCCTGAAGTTCGGACATCGAGAGCGCGTCGAACAGCCCCGCGCCGTCTTTAATTGCCGTGTCGAGCATCACCACGTCCGCTCCCGACTCGGCGGCCGCGCGCACAAGTGTCGGCGGGTCGATGCCATCAAAGCGACGAAAATCGGCGTAGCCAGCAGCGACGGCGGTGATTTGCGGGTCATGCTGCCGGCACGCGCGGACCACGGCCGACATCAACTCTGTCGCCTCACGACAGTCGCGAACACCATGCAGGCCGGCTTTGACATATCGTGCCCCGGACACCGCTGCGCCCAACGCCGCCAGAGCTGCCGTACCAGGCTTGAAGGAAAGGTCACCGAGCGTTGCGGAAATGGTGACGTCTCGATCGCGAAGTGCCGCGGCGACCTCGCGGATAATCCAGGGAAAACTGGCGCCCAGCGAACCTTCCTGAACGTTCTTGACGTCGATGATGTCGGCGCCGCCCCGAAACGCGGCCACGGCTTCGTCGACAGAGACGGCGCTAATCAGGACTTTCATATCGGTTATTCGAGCGCTGTGGCTTCTCGTCCCAGGAGCGCAAGATCAGCGTCTCCGTGAGCCAACCCTCTTTGTCCGCTTGGCGCTTGAGAGCGTCGATCACTTGCAGGGCTTGTGCGGCCACAACACGGCCGCGGTAGCTGCGCGGCGTGCGGCGAGCGTCGAAGCCGAGCCGAAATGAATGTCGCCCACTGGATTCCTTCAAGGCCACGATGCTGCCCAAGCATCGTCGACCCTGATAGACGACAATCTCATCGTCCCCGTAATGGAACACAAAGCCGCCTTCTTTGATTTTCATACCCGCCTGATTACTTCTTCTTCGGCTTCGGCGGCTGAGGCACAAAGCGATACGTGCCGCCGTACTGTTTGGCAATTCTTTCCAGCAACTCTTTGCCTTGATCGCTGTAAAAACCCACGGTGTGAATCACAACCTTGGGCCGATAGTAACTGCCGCGTTTGTCGTTCTCGACGTAAATCCGCATGTTGCTTGCATCGGGATCGTCGAAAATCCGGTTGTTCGCATTCAGATACGGCTCCGTCTTGCCGCTGAAGATGCCGTCGGTGAGCAGATAGATCGCGTCGGGCATCATCTCCATGGCGCGTTGCATGGCTTCGTAGGGGTCGGTCTTCAACTCCAATTGCACCGTCGAAATCCACTGCTCGGCCTTCACGATATTCTGCGGCGTGGCCGCGGCGGCGCGTGATTCGGGTTCCGTGCTGGGAGGGAAAATCATCCCCTCCGCGTTCCAGTCGAAGAAGAACACGTAGAATAACTGGTCCTTGCTGAGCTTGCGGATCGCGTATTGCAGTTCCTCGCAGGCGTCTTCGAATTTGCCGCCGCCCATGCTCTTGGAGCTATCGACCAGGAACACAAACTTGCGGCCTCCCGATTTGACGCCGAAGAACTCCGCGCCGCCCATGCCCACGTCGCTTTGAGCCATGCCCTTTCCGTCGTCTCCAAACAGCATGCCGATGTTATCCATCGTCGAATCGACGTCGGCGGCCGTCACGCCTTCGATCGACGTGGGAATCGTGGCCACGTCGCCCAAATTCGCCATGCCGATGTCTTCCGATTGCAGCGATGCTTCGGCCAGATGTTGTGTTTCCACTTGGACGGCTTCAATTTGAACCGGCTCGAGGATTTCGAATTCCTCGGGCTCGCTCAGCACCTCGCCGGCCACGAAGATTCCTTTCAGTTCCTCCGGCACCTCGGGCATGGCGATCATCGCCAGCACGACGAACGCGATCAGGTGCACCACGCCGCTAACCAGCCAACTCGGCGCCCCTCGCAACAGCGCGAAACGACGCCGCGGCTGTTCCTCGGCCTTTTCTGCGGACTCGTCGTCAGCCGTTTCCTCTTGCTTTGCGGGTTTCTGACTCGCTGCGGTCAATGTCGATCCGGCGGCTGCCGCTTCAGCAAGTTTGGCTGTCGGCTGTTGATCCGTCTTACGGGCAGCGGCCGTTGCAGTCGCTCGGCTTGACGTCCCTTTTGCTTGCGCGCCGTCCGCTAGCGGTTCGTCGACAACTTCTACTTGACTCGAATCCTTCGGCGGCGCGGCGGACGGTGTCGGCGGCTTCGACTTCTTGGGTATCGACGCTGGCGCTTGAGCGGCGGTTTTGGACGTGGCTTGGGGAGGTGCTGTTTTCGGCGCAGCCTTCGCGGCCCGCGCCGTCGCGCGCTGCTGCGCCTCCTCTAATTCATCGTCGCTCAGCAACTCCAATTCGCTGTCGCTTGCACGCATCGAACTCTCCCAACCCCCGCAGGTTGTTGTCGTGCGACAGAGACCCATTCCCTGCCGGTGTACGCCCGCTCATCGGCGGCCTCATTGTTGCCAAAACCGGGGCCTCGGTCAAGCATTAAGCCGGCTATCGACCTTGATGACGGCAGGGCGTTCTAATATCATCCCGCGGCCATGTCCTATATACGTGGGTCATTCGCCCTTTACTTGCTGTTGGTTCTTGGCGTGGTAGCCTTCGCCGCCGAGCCCGCGGTATCGCCGCAATCGGGCGTGTTGGTGCTGCGCAACGGCCACGTGGTTCAGGGCCGGATCACGCAACTGGGCGACCGCTTCCTGGTCACCCTCGGTGCTAACGATGAAATCCGGCTGCCGCTTTCGGCCGTGGAGTTTCAATGCCGCACAGTGGACGAGGCGTACCTGCGCAAGCGAGATGCTTTGGACGGTCGCAGCGTGACGCAGCGGTTGGAATTGGCCGAATGGTGTCTGCGCCAAAACCTATTGCATCGGGCCGCCGACCAATGCCTGGCTGCCCAGGTGTTAGAACCGCAAAACCCGCGCGTGCAGCATCTCGACCGGCGACTGGAATTGGCTGCACAGCCGCCGCAGGAATTTGCGGCGGAAACACGAACCGCGTCGGCGTCACCGTCTACAGAGTTCGTCAGCCTCGATGACCTCGACCGCACGCTACGGCACTTGCCCTCCGGCACCGTGGAACAGTTCACCAATGTGGTGCAGCCGGTACTGTTGAATCGTTGCTCACTGAGCACTTGTCACGGGCAAAGTTCCAAGTCGACGTATCGGCTGCTAAGGCCCGCCGCCGGTGAAACGTTGCCACGCCGTTTTACGCAGCGCAACTTGTTCGCTACGTTGCAAGCAACCGACCGCCGCTCGCCCGAGAACAGCCCGCTACTAACGGCGCCAACAGGTCCGCACGGGACCGCGCCGGCCGCCATTTTCGGCGAGCATGACCGGCATCAATACGAAGCGCTGGTCCAGTGGGTGCAATTGGCCATGGGCCCGCACACTGCCGAGCCGCCAGCCACGATTGCCGAGCCGTCCAATAACCTGCTGCGTACGACCGACACCTGGACGACGCAATGGCCAGACGATTTACCGCTTGAGGATTCGCACAATAAGGGCAGTGCGGATGAAACGGCCGATAAAGAGAACAATGACGCGGAAAATCATTCCGCGACGAAGTCGCCTAGAAACGCCGAACCCGCGTTCGTCCCCCACGACGTTTTCGATCCCGAAATCTTCAATCGTCGCTATTCCCCATCGGTGCAGCCGTCACCGTGAACTCACCGCCCTGCCACGCGGCCATGAATTCACGGTTACTCTGCAGCAATTGCGGCAGCGCCTTTGACGTGAAGTCATTTCATGATGTTGACATATTGAGCTTTATTCCGGCAAGCTCACGTCCACTGGCCTCGATCCGGTAAATCACTAACATCCTCCCAACATTGTCCGTAACGGCAGGGTAGAGGAACGCCAACCATGTCCGCTTTCGTCGTTTGTCTATCACTGACATTACCGTATTCCGCAGCGAAAGCTGATCCGGTGCCGATCATCT
Organism: Pirellulaceae bacterium; assembly: GCA_041744735.1. Taxonomy (GTDB): domain Bacteria; phylum Planctomycetota; class Planctomycetia; order Pirellulales; family Pirellulaceae; genus JBGTKH01. The sequence continues at coordinate 12,277 of JBGTKH010000285.1, forward strand.
TCGACACGGATATGGACACCGACTGCGATGATGCGGGTGCGATGGCGGTGTTGCATGCGTTGGCGGATCGCGGGGAGTGTGAGATTCTGGGGACGATGGTCAGCACGCGGCATCCGGGGGCGGGGCCGACGGTGGCGGCGATTAATGCTTATTATGGGCGACCGGATTTGCCGGTGGGTTGTGTGAAGAAAGGGGGCGTTGAGGAACCGTCGCGGTACGCGGGCAAGATTGCGGAGGAATTTTCTCAGCCGCTTAAGTTCAATGCCGACGCGCCGGATGCGACGCTGCTGTATCGCGACATTCTCGAAAAGCAGCCGGACGGATCGGTGGTTGTCGTCACGGTCGGCTACCTGACGAACCTGCGGCACTTGCTCGAACTGCCGGCGGACGACGATCATCTTAGCGGCAAGGAATTAGTCCGGCGGAAGGTCAAGACTTATGTGTGCATGGGTGGCAATTTTGTCGGTACGCCGCCGCAGGACGACTTGAAGCTGGGCAACGTGAATTTTCAGCGCGATGCGGAATCGGCGCTGTACGTGGTACGCGACTGGCCCGGCCCGATCGTGTTCGTCGGCCGCGAGATTGGGTCGGTGCCCAGCGGGTTGAGCCTCGGTGCGAGTCTGGCGAAGACGCCGGCCGACAATCCGGTGCGCCGCGCGTACGAGCACTACTTCGGCGGGCCAGCGAAGAATCGGCACGTGGCCGATCTGGTCACCGTGCTCTACGCCGTGCGCGGGCTGCGCGACTATTGGGACATCCAGACTCGCGGCTACATGGATCTGCGCCCCGACATGACGTTCCAGTGGAAGATGGGTCAGGATCGCCAGCAGGCATTTTTGCTGAAGAAAACGAGCGACGGAAAACCCAACGACCGCCACATCGAATCAGTGCTCGACGAACTGCTCATTCAACCGCCGCGCGGCACTCAATAAATGAGGTTGTGATTTGCAATTCGCAATCGTCATTGTGAGTTTCGGCCACCAGAAGTGTCTCTGGTTAGAAATCCTGTCTCGCGCAGCCACTCGCCGGCTCGCACCGGCCAGCGGGTGACCGCTTCGGCAGTCGGCCGCAGTCCGTAACCGTGTCCGCCCGTGGCAAAGACATGCAGCTCGGCCGAGCCGCCCGCCTTCTTCAGCTCGCCAGCCAGCAGTAATGAATTCTGCACCGAAACGCGATCGTCGAACGCGTGGACGAAAAACATCGGTGGAGCGTCGCTCGTCACCTTGATATAGTCCCGCAGTTTCGCGTCGTCTTCGTCGGCAAAGCCGGCGGGATAGACGAGGATGGCAAAATTAGGGCGGCTCGAAAACTTGTCCACGTCATCGACTGTGTCGTATTGCCGCTCGGCAAAAAGGGATGTTAGTCCTGCCGTTTCGCCGCCCGCGGAAAAGCCGCAAATGCCGATGCGCTGCGGATCGAAGTTCCACTCGGCAGCCTTGCTCCGCACCAGGCTCATCGCGCGCTGAGCGTCCTGTACGGCGGCGAGCCAGCGCCGGTCGGGGTCGCGGAACGGCACGCGATACTTCAGCACGATGCCGGTCACGCCCATCGAATTCAGCCACTC
>JBGTKH010000286.1:0-7226 GCA_041744735.1 Pirellulaceae bacterium
GCCCTGCTCGTCCCCAGATCGAGCCCAGCCGGAAAGCTGATAAGTGCGGGTCAGATCGACCCGCACGAAATCATCCCCCATCGCTCCTTGATTCGCGCCGGTGCGCGAGACTTGGTCATAGCCCGCAAACGTCGTCGCGTCCAGAGCGACTGCAAGATCAAATCCCCCGACTGGTACAGTGGCAGCGCTTAAGACGCATCGAAGCTCCAGAAACTCGAAACGAAGAATCCGTCGAGGGTAACGATTGAATCGGACGGGCGAAAGCGTTTTGCGGGGATTCAGCCACTGTGAACCCATTCTCGCCATTGCTTTCCGCATCGAATGGGCAAATGTTTTTACGCGCGTGACAGCCGCTCGCACATTTCGCATGATGGCCCCGAAAGGGCCATCCAACTTTCGTCTTCGAGATTTGATTCTTTGCATGGGATCCAGACGCCGTCGAGGAACCCGCACCTTCCCATAAAAACTATACAAGGCTAGTGAAGGCGATGTCTCGATCAGCAGAATGAATCGGTGTGTGCGCGTGCGCAATCTTCCGATCGTTATCCACTGATCGGGCGGCGCGTTCCCGTAACTTGAACATACTCCGACGGCAACCGAAGTCAATCTACCGCGCCAACGTACGTCACGTTGGAGGTGGATATTGCAGGCGTAATCGCTGGAAACGAACGATCATCCGGCGAGAGGTTTGGCTTTGATTACTTGGCAGGTACGTGTGCGGCTGACTGAGCTGGCCTCGGGTTAAACTTTGCCACGGGGTCTGCCGATAGGGTTAATACCTACTTTAACGACTTGGCCGATCGTGACGAGGTTTGCATCATGCATGCTGAATTCTCGCTGCCTCCAGACGCACTTGCCCGCATGGAAATGTTCCGGGACGCCACTAGCCGACGCCACGTGGAGCGTCCGCCCAAGTTCGCGACCGAACAAGCCCGCCGCTGCATTTCGTTTGGAATTCAGGACACTCGTTCACCCCCCCTTGCGCGCGGGAGTATCGAGTTGACCGCTCAGGCGACTCGCAAGGTTACGGCCCACGCCGCCAATGAGAAAGCCGAGGCGGCAACTGCCGATGCTCAAGAGGAACGACGCGCCGCCTCTACCGCAGACGCTTGAATCTGGCACTTTCGCGTAGCCGAAGTCGCCAGACTTTGGGCGTGATTTTCCAAAGTCTGGCGACTTCGGCTACAAAAATATGCCCAAGCCAGCGGATTCGCGCCAACCTGGAATAGAAGACGTCGTCGTTTCCGGGGTATGGGATTCGCGGGTCAGTCAGAGCCAAAAAAAGCGGCACGAAAACCTGCCGCGCCTCATTTGAGTTTCACATTTAGCTTGAGTTATTCGTCGTTTCGATCAGCGACAACCTGCGCTTCCACACGAGCCAAACGCTCTTCCAGTTTTGCGTTTTGCTTCGCGGCATCGGCGAGTCGCGTGTGCAACTGCTCGATGTAAATGTGAGCCTTCTCGAGTTCTTCCAACATCCCGAGCGTCTGGCTTCCCAAATCGATGATCGCTCGACCTTCGTCATCGTTTTGGCCTGCGCCCACGGCCCGCAGGTGCTTGTTCTTCCACATGTACGCCGCATGGTCCTCGATGGATTCCAGTTCATAACCCTGTTCAAAGACGAAGTCGGGGTGGATCGATACGCCTCGCTGAAAAATCGTTCCATTCACGTCCAGCTTACCCGCCGGAGTCGTCGTCCCAATGCCGACGTTGCCAGACACTCTGAGCAACACCATTGGTACTGTGTTAAAATCTCCTGCGCCGATATTCGTGCGGAAGGCGAGACCTCCATTGCCGCCATCTAAGGTAGAGTCGTATCCGAACCCTGCGAATGGAACATTTACGGCACCTTCAAAGGCGATGTTTTGTGTGCCCGTTCCAATTGTCAGTTTATGGAGCGGCCCCACCGTTCCCACGCCGACGTTGCCGTTGCTGGTGACGACGAAATCGTCGGTGTCGTTGCCGGCGGTGTTTTCGACGTGGAACTTGCCTTGGGCAGTTGCCGTCCCGAGTGCCACGTTGCCGGCGTTGTTGACGAAGATACTGTTGGTCGGCGCGTTGGGTTGGATGCGGAAGACGAGTCTAGAACCCGCAGTGACATCGCGGATGAAGAAGTTGGCTTCGTTGCCGGCTACGTCCCAGGTTTGCGCCGTGAAACCGGACGAGCCGTCTTGCTCAAGCCGCAACGTTGGCGTGTTGCCAGTCACCACGTGCAGGTTCACGACTGGCGTGCTGGTCCCAATACCGATATTACCGTTGCTCCTGACATACAGCGCGTTGGCTCGCGCACCGGCTTCGACGGTGAAGACTGATCTGCCCGCGCTGGCATCGTCGATGGAAAACTTTTCCTGACCGCCGTTGGCCGAGTCGTTCGCCGTCAGCCGCCAATCGTTATCTGGAAAGCTGGCGGTACTGCTCGTGTCGTCGAACAGAATTCGCAGGTTGTTTTCCTTCAAGATGATTGTGTCGAAGCCGAAGTTCTGGCCGTTTGTTGAATCTTGCCCAACACCAATACTGCCGACGACGATCAAGTCGTCGTTGATCACCTGATCGGCGTAAACCGGGCGACTCACCGCCAGGCAGACGAGGCCGATGACAATCAACTGAATCCAAAACAATTTCCCCAAGCCCGCATTTCGTGACTCGCTCATGATCGCTTCTCCTTCGTGTTGGGATAAACCGTGGTGCAGCAAAATTCAGCGCAGTGCCCAGCGGCGAAACCGCCGCGACGCGTTACGAACCAATGGACCAGCGTTACACATCAGACTCCGAAGCGGCTGGCGATTGCGACCTGGGCAGGCAATCGAGTTGTTGCCGTGAGGGATTGGCCGGAACCGCGGGAAAACGAATTGCCAGTTGACGCGCTGCCGCACGGCAACCCGTGCAGCAATCGGAAAGGATACTCGGCTGGCTAGCGAATTGCAAGTGTGCGGCGCGGAAAAAATCTGATCGTGGTGCCGGTCGTGACGAACGTGCCATCGGTGTGAATTTTTCGCACTGTGTCGGCGCGCGTCAAACACACGTCGGACTAGTGGTCCGTCCATCTTCAATGGGTGCATGCCGGCATGGCAGTTGACATTGAAACCCAACGCGTAAGTGAGGGCGCTGGCCGATTCCCCTCGCTTACGCGTCGGGTTTCCATGCACGGCTAGTGTCGGCCAATCGCTGCAAGCTGTCTTCATGCCAGCTTCGCGTGAAGTTCACTTAACTCTTTCGATGGTCGTCCCTCTCGCAGTTCGGTTCACACCCGTTCGTGTTGCATTGTTGAGCGACAACTCGTTATCGCATCGAGTTGCCGAAAGTCACTTTTCACAGGGCAAATTTTTTCCCCGCACGGCTTGCTTGAATTGGCTCTCCACATCTGCTAATCTGAGCCCCTTGAAATCTCGTCGGGCGACAATACGCTTCAGTCGCCAATTGCTTCAGTCAAAGAAAGTACTCCGATGAGTGACGAGGTAGTTTTCTCTGTGCGACTTCCCGATCATCGTGGGCAACGTGATCGCCGAATTGGAATTCTTCCGGCCCGATGGCCCGACTATCAGCCGTCTGCTGGTCATCGTGGCGCAGCGATGACCAGCGACCTGCCGCGACGCTATGGCTCGCTGCGAGGCGCAGCACACGAGCCGACAACTAGATTCAGTGCGTTGATGAACCTACCGTTACCTGTCTACATAGGATGTGTCAGCCATGTTCCGCACCTTCACCTCACACGCGTCTCGGAGAAAGTCCAATTCTAACGGCCGCATCAAATCCCGCGGCTCGCATTATTACTCGCGCCGCCGTGGTCGTCGACAACCACGCTGGAAACGACAGCTCGTTGTAGAACGTTTGGAAAACCGTTATCTGCTGGCGGTCGATATTCTTCAAACCGCGCTTACCGGCAACGAAGGTGACACGTTTGAAATCAACGTGTCTTTTTCCGGTGAAACGTCTATCAACCTTGACTGGGGTGACGGCAGTACCGTCGAAACAATCCCGATTGAGGACATAAACGGTCGCGGTGGCAGTGGGACTCGGCAGTTAACGCATCGCTATCTGGACGATAACCCCACCGGCACGTCGTCGGATGTCTACACCATCACCGCCACCGGTATCACAGTGGACACCGCAACAGCTACGGTCAACAATGTGGCCCCGACGGTCAGCTTGTCGGCAGTTCTTGCTGGTACGACGAGCAGGCTGACCGGTACGATTTTGGATCCAGGATCGTTAGATACGTTCACGCTCGATCTGGATTGGGGAGATGAGTCGAGCACGAATAATACTCAAGTGTTCACGCTGGGTACGTCGCCCTTGACAGAAAGCACACACGGGATCAACTGGAATCCGACGACGCGCACTTTTTCGCTGAGTCACTTGCACTCTTCGAGCGGTTCATTCACTATCTCTGCGACTGTCACCGACGACGACGGCAGCGCGGATACGGAGTCGTTCACGGTCACCGCGACGGTTCCAATTGTGCTGCTCAGCGCTTCTCCGACCGTCAATGAAGGAGACACGGGTTCCATCACCGCATCGCTTTTCTTCCCTGACACGTCCCCAGGTTCCGAGGGCGGAACCGTATTGGTTCCGTTCCCAGCGACCGAGAACGTAACCGTGTCGCTGGAATTCAGCGGCACCGCGGCGGAGGGTGTCGACTACACCGTGCCGGACACGATTGTGATCCTCGCCGGCACCTCGAGTGCGTCGGTCGCTGTCACCACCGAGGACGATGGGACTGAGGATCCTGATGAAACAATCGTTGTGGACATCACGAACGTAGTCGGCGCCGATGAAGGCACCACTGAAGAACCCGACCAGCAGGCGACGATCACGATTGTCGAGCAACAATTTACGGAAGTGGCAAATCCCGTGGTCCGTTTAAACGTGACCCCGGGAGCGATTTCCGAAGTCGGGGGTGTGGCCAGGATCACCGTCCGATTGATTGATCCCAATCCCCCTGCCGGCACTCCGGCTGGTCCGGTGAAATCAGGCGAGGATGTTACTGTATTTCTGGATTTTAGCGGAGTTGCAGCCAATGGCTCGGATTACACGCTGTCTGGTGTGGTTGTTGATGCAGAAAACGACACGATCTCGATTGTGATTCCGGCCGGCTTCCACAGCGCATCGGCGACAATTACGGCGATCGACGACAACGGCGGAGCAGAACCCGTAGTTGATCCGGTCGAATCCGTCATCGTAGCGATTGCGAGCGTTGAAAACGGCGCGGAAGACGGCGTGCAAGCGGCGAGCACCTTGATCGTAGAGCCTGGCGCTTTGGCTGTCGTATTGCGAATTGATAATACATCCATCGCGGAATCGTCAGGAGTTGCCACGGTCACCGCAACGCTGGTGGACCCACTGACAGGTCCTGGTGGCGAATTTCCTGCGTTCGCAACGGCGGATGTCACGGTCTCACTCGCCTTTACCGGTACGGCCATCGCAGCGGACTACAACGTGTCGGACACTTCGATCTTGATTCCAGCCGGCAGTAGCAGCGGATTCATGACGATAACCGCGCTCCAAGATAACGATTCCGAGGGCTCCGAAACGGTGGTCGTGGACATCAACGGCGTGACCAGTGATGCCAGCGTCGTTGAACTCGGCCAACAGCAAGTGACAACCACCATCATCGACGACGACCTGCCGGTTGTCGTACTCAGCGCGTTGCCGTTGATGATCGCCGAACCGGGCGGCCAGTCAATCATTACCGCCACACTGTTCGACCAGGCCACACGAGCGCCACTGACGGAGGGCATCAACCTCGCCGTGACGGTGGATCTGAGTTTTGCGGGCATCGCGATGTTTGGAACCGACTATACCGCTTCCTCCACGCAGATTGAAATCCCGGCCGGCTCGGTGTCCGGTTTTACGACGATCACCGCCGTGGATGATCCGGATGTCGAGGGAAGTGAAAGTGTTTTCGTACGGATCCTCTCCGTGACGAACGCCAACGCGAGTCTCAGCGAGTTGCCAACGATATTCATCGTGGACGACGAGAGCACGACGTTGGACTTTTTCGCCGAGGCGGGTGGTCCTTACACGGTGGACGAAGGCGGCAGCGTTCAGGTCAGCGCCACCGGCAGCATCGTCTCCGCGGGTTCGATCTACGAGTGGGACTTAAACGGTAACGGCGTCTTCGGTGAAGCCGGCGAAACGGGAATCACTCCGACGTTCTCGGCCGCCGGCAAGGACGGCCCTACGTCGATTCCCGTCCAGTTGCGGATCACCAGTGCCGACGGTACGCGGGAAGCCTTCGATTCCGCCATCGTGAACGTGATCAACGTTGCGCCCACGATCGGCGCGATTAACCTTAGCCAGTCGTCGATTAATGAAGGCCAGTCGGTCACGGTCACCGGTAGCTTCACCGACCCAGCGTTCGGCGTGGTCACCGAAACGTTCACCGGCAGCGCGCTCTGGAGCGACGGCATCTTCACCGCCGTGACGATCACCGGAAACTCGTTCAGCACCACACGCAGCTTCCCCGACGACCATCCGTTCACGGGAACGGCCTCCGACACGTTCACGGTCGATATCACGATCACCGATGATGATACGGGCACCGACACGGAGACCTCTCCCGTACTCACGGTCAACAATGTTGCTCCGACGATCGGGCCGATTTCACTCAGCGCTGCATCGATCGATGAAGGCCAGTCCGTCACGGTGACCGGCAGCTTTACCGATCCCGCCCTGGGTGTTTCCACGGAGACGTTTACCGGCAGTGCCGTTTGGAGTGATGGTGTTTCCACGGCATTGACGATCAATGCGGACGGCTCATTTAGCACCTCGCGCGACTTCCCGGATGATCATCCGTCCACGGGAACGGCGTTCGACACGTTCACGGTCGTCATCACGATCGCCGACGACGACACCGGCAGCGACGCGGAGACTTCCCCCACGCTCACCGTGAATAACGTCGCGCCGACGATTACAAGCATTACCAACTCGTCGCCCGGCTGCGGCGGAACGTTGGAAGGACACGCCATCAGTGTGTTGGCGACTTTCAGCGATCCCGGCTTTACCGCATCCGAGACTTTTACGGCAACCGTCGACTGGGGTGACGGCACGACTTCTTCGTCAACGGCGTTGCCTCCTACTGTGACCGTCAGCCCGAGCAGCGGCGGCGCAAGTACGCCGACAGTGGGAACGGTGTCCGCCAGCCACACCTACCTGAACGGCGGCATCTATCGCATCGTCGTCAAGGTGTTTGACGACGACGGAGGCGCGGTCGCGGCAACCACCAC